>RFHW01000024.1 GCA_003695745.1 Methanobacteriota archaeon
CAATTCATCTCAGCCTTGAAAGGCTGAGGGTTCTTGGAAGCCACAAGCTAAAGTAGCGGATTCCCCTGTGATCGATCCAATAGACAACACAGCAGCCGTTAGGCAGATGCAACAGACCCCATCAGGAGTGAGAGCCCCTGTGCATGGTGAGATGGGCCATCTCAAAGTAGGTGGCTGCGAGCTCCAGGCCCATGTCCTGTATGTCGAAGAGGGTGAGCTCCAGCTCCTCTGGCTCTAGAAGCTCTATGAGGATTGGTGTGTGCTCTAGGGATATCTTCAGAAGGGCTTTGGGCTCGTACATGAAGGCCTCCACTGCCACGAGGCTGCGGTCATCGAGCCGGGAGGTCTTCACCTTGTTCACAAAGGCCTCGGGGTCTATGGCGGCGAGGAATATGTTCTTTGCCTTCTCCTCCTCTTCTGGTCTTTCCACAACGATCTTCACGCGCAGGGCCTTCTGGTCCTGAAGCGCCTCTATCTCCTCCTCTTCGAGGCCGGTCTCCACTGGCTCCTCTGGCTCCTGGAAGCTGAAGTGTATCCCGTATTTTTCTAGGACCTGTCTTGTGAAGGCGGTGACCTCTGCAAGCACGGTGAGGAACTCCTTGGGGTCCATGACCATCTTCTCGGGGGAGTCAAGGGTGATGGCCGATGGACCGTATCTCATGCATGCCATCAGATATCCTCTCAGATCATTGAAGGATAGCTCCAGCTCTGCTGTGGCGGAGTATGTGCCGTTGTCCTCGGTGACCTTTCCGAAGGTGGCGGCCGCCACTTTTAGGTCTTTTTCGCCCTTCATCTCCTCGACCAGCTTTTCCAGGGCCGATTTCACAACTGCCCTGTTGTTGCCCTGTGACTCTATGTAAAAGACGCCTTCTATCATATCTGGCACCAAAAGATTTATTACACCGCGACCGGCTTATCTTGTGTCATGGCAATTGGAATACCCGGCGCAGTTATAAGCCTTGCTGTTATTATAATAGTAATATATGCCTTCTATAGGATAATGAAGGTGCTTGTCTATAACACGGTGGCAGGTCTTGTTCTGCTCTTTGTCCTGAACTACACGGTCTTTGCCGCAGACCCAATCGACATAACGCTGTGGAAGGTTGTGCTCACCGCTGTTGCAGGCGTGGTGGGCGCGGTGTTCATAGCTGGAGCCCATTATCTGGGGTTACTCGGCATATGATCCGGGCACCCGGGCGCCGCACCGCTGGCATCTGCCATCCTTCATTGCCTTTACCTTCGTTGAGTATCCCACTCTCTCGATCAGCGTGGCCCCGCATTCCGGGCAGGTCGTGTTCTCGCCTTCGTGGCCCGGCACGTTGCCGATGTAGACGTAGCTGAGCCTTTCCCTTGCCCTTTTCCACGCCTCTTCAAGGGTTTTTGTGGGTGTCATCGGGGCGTCGGTGAGTCTGTAGTCCGGGTGGAACCTTGAGAAGTGGACCGGGATGTTGGGGTCGACCTTCGCAACCCAGTCTGCAAAACGAGAGATCTCTTCGATTGAATCGTTATACGTTGGTATGATGAGATAGGTGAGCTCGATGTGGATGCCGAGATTGTGGGCGCGCTCAACCGTCTCGAGGACCGGCGCAAGCTTGGTCTTGCAGAGGCTGCGGTAGAACCCTTCGGTGAACCCTTTGACATCGATGTTCATGGCGTCAAGATAGGGTGAGATCCTCTCAAGGGCGTCAGCTGTCATATAGCCGTTTGTCACATAGACGGTGTAGAGCCCTTCTGCCTTTGCGAGCCGGGCCGAATCATAGGTGTACTCGAACCAGATGGTGGGCTCGTTGTATGTCCATGCCATGCCGCGGCATCCGTATCTCTTGGCCATCTCAATGGTCTGTTCCGGCGTGTACTCGGCAAGGATCCGTATGGACTCATCGAGGCTTGCCTGTGAGATCTGATAGTTCTGGCAGTGGAGGCAGCGGAAGTTGCAGCCCACCGTGCCAAGGGAGAAGACGTATGAGCCGGGGTAGAAGTGGAAGAGGGGCTTTTTCTCGATGGGGTCCACGTTGGCAGATGAGACGATGCCGTAGTTGAGGGCGTAAAGCCGGCCGCCACGGTTTTCCCTGACGCCGCAGAAACCGCGCTTCCCCTCTTTGATGGTGCACCGCCAGGCGCAGGTCCTGCACCTCACCTTCCCCTCTGGCAGCTTTTCATACAGGCAGGATTCCACTTCCATTGCGCTTATTATCTCCTATTTCAACAGGTATAAATCTATTCTTTCAGGGTTTTCTGCCAGCCTTTGAAGGCCTGCCACCCGCGTTCCTCGATCGCCATGGTTTCCCCGTCTTTCGTCTGGAGGAGATGCCCATGTTTTGTGACCTCTCCAATCACAAAAATGTTCAGGCCCTCTTTCTCAAAGCCTTTTTCCAGAGCAGAAAGCCGCTCAGAAGGCACGGTGAGGAGGAGCTCAAAATCCCCGCCCTTGTAAAAAACCAGCTCCCGCACAGACACACCCACCTCACCTGCAACAGCCTCAAGCCCGCGGTGGACAGGGATCTTATCCTCATGGACCATTGTCCCCACGCCGCTCTTGCTCCCGATCTCGTGGAGGCTGAGGGCCAGACCATCGGATATGTCCATGCATGCCGAGGCATATCTAGCGGCTGCCGCTCCTTCTCTGAGCCGCGCCTTAGGCTCCAGTGCCCTTTGGATAAAATGCCCATGTCCTGTGAGGCCACTGATGAGACTGTAAAAACCTGCCGCGGCCGAGCCGAGCTCGCCTGTGACGCAGATCAGGTCCCCCGGCGATGCGCCGCTCCTGAGCATCAGGCCGTCCTCAGCGGCGGTCCCGAAGGCCGTGCCGGTTATGGTTAAGTCCTCCCCAGCCTGTGTGTCGCCGCCCACGATGCAGGTGCCGTGCTCCCCGGCCGCCGCCTCCATCCCCCGGGCAATCCTCTCAGCGAAATCCACATCAAGGGATCCCGGCAGAACCGTGGAAAAGACCAGCCCCCAAGGGGTTCCGCCCATGGCAGCGATGTCTGATAAGGCTACGTTCACAGCATAGGCCCCTATCTGCTCAGGCGTCATCTCCAGTGGGATATGTGTCTTCTCAAGGACCGTGTCCGTGGAGACGAGCAAAAACCCTCCGCCGGGCATCTTCAGGACAGCGGAGTCATCGCCGATAGAGACGGCAACGCCGCTGCATCGATCGCTCCTGAATATACTGGAAAGAAGTTTTATCAGGCCCTCTTCGCCAAGGTCGCCAAGCTTCATGGCATCACCTTCACGTCAATGGCCACATGGACCTCGCCGGGCGAATAGCTTCTGACGATGCGTTTCCCAGTGATCTCCACTTTTTTATCCATCTCTTTTGCCTTTTCTTGGATATGGCGGGCCTCATCTTTATAGGGCGCAGCCCTTGGAGATACGCCGTAGTAGTGGATAACCCCGCCTTCCGGTTTCAGAGTGTCAAGGGCGGTTTCTAAAAACTCCTTCCCGCTCTTCGGCAGGTTCATGATCACCCTGTCGGCAACCCCCTCTGGGGCCAGCTCCCTGCAGTCGCCATGGACAGCCGTCACCCTGTGGCCCACCTTGTTGATCCTGATGTTCTCCGCAAAATACCTTATGGCCGCCTCGTTGATGTCGTATCCTGTCACCTTCGCATCCCTGTGCCTGGCAATGACAATCGAATAGGGGCCCACGCCAGCGAACATGTCCACTATCACCTCTCCGTCGCGGACCTGCTCCATTATCCTTTGCCGCTCAAAGGAAAGCCTTGGCGAGAAGAAGACCTTTGAAATGTCCAGCCTGAAGATGCAGCCGTGCTCCCGATGAGCCGTCTCTGTCCGATCCTCGCCTGCGAGCCATTCATACCTCCGAACCCGCTCCTCACCCTCAACGGCCGAGGACTTCTTGAACACCGCCTTCACATGCCTCTTTGAGTCAAGAAGCACCCTGGCGATCTCTCTTTCATAGACCTCCATACCCTCCGGTATCTCAAGGATGGCGATGTCCCCGATCACATCGTATGATGAAAGGGAGCAGCCCTGTTTTTCCAGAAACCTCTCAAAGGCATCTTTGCCCTTTAGCTCCTCAAACTCCGCTTCCACGAGCTCAAAGGGGATCGGGCCGAGATCGATGTCCCCGTCCTTCACCGGGAAGACAACGCCGCCGCCCTCTCTCCTCGCCTTCCTTGAGCTGGAAAGCGCTCCCTGCTCCTTCAGCCTTCTCCTCGCCTTCTCAGCATCATCGGGCCGGACCTTGACCCCCATGCCGCGGACCATGAGCCATATTTCCCTCTTGGAAGTATAAAAAAGAGGCGGATATGGGAGGGGTTTAAATAGTTAGAATCACAAGGGGGAATCCATGCCAGCGCCCACACGGATCACGGTGGCCCTTGACCCTGAGACGGTCCGGCTCCTTGAGGAGATGAAGGCCGAGAGCAGGCTCTCCCAGAGCGGGCTTATCAGACGGGCCCTCCAGTTCTATGCCGAGAACAAGAGGCTCATCGACCGCCACGGCGCAAAACGGGTGGGCACCTATGTGGATATGCTTGCCGATGGAGAGCACGTGATCCTCGACATAGACCACTTCCTCATGTTCCTCGGGCTCCTTGAGTCCTCTCCTGAGAAGGAAAGGTTCTGGGAGGACCACAGGAAGGTTGCCGCAGCCCACAGCGAACACCTGCCCCAGAAGGTGAGATCGCCCGGGGAGTTCTTGGAGCGGCTTGAGGCATGCAACCTCTTCAAGCTCTCCAGGATATCGGAGACAGAGTACACCCTCATCCTCTATTCGGACCTGGCAAAGAGGTTTGTCAAGACCCTTGTGGAGGACGTCCTCTCAGGCATGGGCTATGAGGTGGAAATCAAGGAGGACCTGGCAAAGCTCAGGCTCAAGGTGCTCAGACGCTCCTGACGGCATCGCTTTGATGGAAAGAATAAATATCTTGAGCGTCTTATTTATTCTGTAAGTGAGGCGGCGGAGATGTTCTATCCGGCGAGGATGGTGAAGATAAAGGTTGTGGCGCTGGACAGGTATGAGAAGGCCCTGGTAGAGGCCCTTCACGAGCTGGGCGCGGTGGAGCTGCGGGGAAGCGCCGGTGGAGAGGAGCCTGAGCATGTTAAAAGGAGGGGTAGACACCTTCTGGAGCTGATTCGCAGGACCGACGCCCTTCTGAGCGGCCTCGCCCTCTATGAGAGGATTGAAAAGAGGTCCCTTCTCAGGTCCCTCTTCAGCAGGGGCGCTGGTTTTGCATATGACAGCGGGCTGCTCCATGAGAAGAGGGCTGCAGGCTACCTTTCAAAGCTGGAGCACCGTCTCAACCGTCTCCAGGAGGCCCGCTCAAGACTGGAATGGAAGATCGAGCGGGAGGTGTCCGCACGGGATACGGTGCGGTCCTTTGAAGGGTTTGATATCGACCTCTCAAGCCTCAGGGACTCGGAGCGCACCTTTGTCACTGCAGGGACGGTGCCTGTTGAGAACCTTGAGGATCTGCTCAGCGAGCTCGGGCCGAGACACATCTCTGTCTTCACAAGGTCTGGCGAGACCCATGCCACGATCATCCTCATCGGCCTGCTGGACGAGAAATACCCCATCATCGGCTCCCTTCTGCGCCACGGCTTCGAGAGGCTTTTCATACCTGATGTCAGGGGCACGCCTGCAGAGCTTCTGGCCAGGTATGACAGGGACATAGCTGAGCTGGAGGAGGAGAGAAAGAAGGTGTTGAAGGAGCTGGAGGACCTTGCCAGAGAGAGCCTGGGCAGCCTCCTGGCCATCCGCGAGTTCCTTGGGATAGAGAGAGAGCGGTGGGATGCGCAGAGGCTTTTTGGCAGGAGCAAAAGGACCTTCACCCTACAGGGCTATGTGCCTGCAAAGCTCCTTGATGAGGCGGCGGCAGAGATCCACAGGGCCACAGAAGGGCATGCAGTGTTAGAGGTGGAGGAGCCGAAGACAGAGGAGGAGGTGCCTGTCATGCTGGACAACCCCGGCCCCATCCAGCCCTTCCAGCTCCTCACAAGGACCTATGCCCTGCCCCGGTATACCGAGGTGGACCCCACCTTCCTGATGGCGCTCTGGTTCCCCCTCTTCTTCGGGATCATGCTTACCGATGCGGCCTACGGCATCCTTCTCCTCCTTCTCTCATGGGCCATCATGAGAGGCTTTGAATCTGGCGGCATCAGAGATATCGGCAGGATCCTCTTCATCTCCTCGGTGTGGACCATCGTCCTGGGCCTTGCCTTCGGAAGCTTCTTTGGAGACCTTCTCCAGTCCTTCCTCAGGATCAGGTTCGGCATCTTCAACATCCTGTCACGGGCGGACCTGGCGCTGCTCATGGCCGTTGCGCTGGGGCTTTTGCATCTGAACATCGGGCTTGCCCTTGGCATCAGGGACAAGATCGCGAGAAGGGATCTCAGGGGGCTTGTCTACGACCGCCTGTGGATAATCCTCGTTGAGACGGCTGCGGGATTATGGCTCTTGCAGGGTGCTCTCTCCCTTGGCTCCGTGGCTCTGGCGGTCGTCCTTTTGGCCATCCTTATGAGGAAACCCGGCGGGATCGGGCCGCTCGAGATCAACTCTTTCTTTGGCTCAAACCTCTCCTATGCAAGGCTTCTTGCCCTCGCCCTCGCGACAGCGGGCATAGCGATGGCGGTGAACGCGATAGGAGGTCTGTTCCTCGGCTCCCTACTTGGAGGCATAATTGGTGTCTTAATCCTCTTCGGCGGCCATCTATTCAATTTCGTCATCAACGCCTTCGGGGCCTTCGTCCACTCCATGAGGCTCCATTACGTTGAGTTCTTCGGCATGTTCTATGAGGGAGGGGGCAGGGAATTCTCACCATTCAAAGCAAAAAGAAGATATACAAAAAAAGGAGGTGCATAGAAAATGGTGGTTGACATAAACCTGGGCTTAAAGGCCCTTGGAGCAGGGCTTGCCATAGGCTTTGCCGCCCTTGGCTCAGGCATCGGTCAGGGGCAGGCAGCGGCTGCAGGCGTGGGTGCTGTCGCAGAGAAGGAGGAGCTCTTCGGAAAGTCCATCGTCATGGCCGCGCTGGTGGAGACACAGGCCATCTATGGCTTCGTGATAGCCATCCTGATAATGGTCCTTCTGAAATAGGACGCTGGTGATGGCTCTTGGCTTCAGCGGCAGCGGGACTGAGACAGCTCGTCCAGAGCTACAGATACGCCTATCCCTCGGCCAGAGCAAAAGCCCTTAAAAGCCTTCTCCTGTCTGATAGGCAGCTTGAAAAGGTCTATGACTCAGAGGGGCTTAAGGGTGCTGTGGAGGCCCTGAGGGACACCGTCTACGGACCCTTCCTGGAGGGGAAAAGGAGCATCTTTGAGCTGGAGCAGGGTCTGAGAGGACATCTAGCAGCGGAGCTCTCCAAGATGGCAGAGGCCCTCCCCGGCCCTGCGAAGACCGTTCTCAGAGAGTATCTGGGCAGGTTCGAGATAGAGAACCTGATGAGCATACTCGCAGGCGTCCATGGGCGGCTTCCAAAGGAGCGGATCCAGCAGATGATCACCCCGCTCTATCTGAATCTGCAGCCGGGGTTCTATGAGCGGCTCGCCTCCTCAAAGACCGTTGCGGAAGCTGTTTCCTTCTCTGAAGGCACAGTCTATTACAAGACAGTCAAAGAGGCCCTGGATGCCTATGAGAAATCCCGGCTGCTGGCGCATTTCCAGACCGCCCTCAACAGGCTCTTCTATGAAAGGGTCTTTTCCGCCATATCAGGCTTCTCCGGACCTGACATGGAATCCCTTGGCCGGATGATCGGGGTTGAGGTGGACCTTGTGAACCTGAAGACCCTTCTCCGCCTCAAACACGACCATGTGCATCCTGATGAGATAATGGAGTACCTCATACCCCGTGGATACCGGCTGGGCCCCAGGATCCTTGAAGACCTCGCCAAGGCCGTTGGCATAGAGGAGATAATGGCAGGGCTCAAAGGTAGCTATTATCACCGACCCCTCTCTGAAGCGCACAGGACCTTTGAAAAGACCAAGAAGGACCGGCGCATCATCATCCTTGAGAGGGCCCTTGACGACTTTCAGGCGGAGCTCGGCAGGGGCTTTGAGAGGGAGTATCCCCTTGGCATCGGGCCTGTCCTGGGATATATCATTGCAAAGAACCGGGAGGTGAGGAAGGTTATCGCCGCCTTGAAGCTCAAGGACGAGGGCTTCTCCAAAGAGGAGATGGGTGATGCTCTACATCGCCTTCAACATGGGCGTCCTCGCGGCGAACCTCACAGTAGCACTCGGGCTGGGCCTTTTCTTTCTTCAGGTTGCAGGGCTCATCTAAGCCCCTTTCTCTGTGGGATATCCGTGCTCTTTCCAGTCCTCAAAGCTCCCCTGATAGTTTATGGCGGAAAAACCTGCCTCCTCCAGTTTTTCAGCCGCTATCCTTGATGCAGGGCACCGGTAGTCCTCGCTGTAGGTGACGATCTCAACAGCCCTGTCAAACCCTTTCAGCGTCTTATCGTTCATGTCAGATATGAGCATGTGCACCGCGCCGGGCAGCCGCTCCCTTTCATACTCAGGCCCATCCCTCACATCGAGAAGCACGAACTCCTCCCCGCCATCCATCCTTGTCTTCAGCTCCTTGGCAGTTATCTCCCCGGGCATGATAATGTCTCCAGCGCCCTAGCTGATGCTCTCCCTTCTCAACCGCTCTATCCCCTCGCTGAGGTTCCCGGAGACCATCTCCAGATCAGAGCTGTAGTTGGCCACTGTCATGTTCGTCTCATTGGTCTCGTTCAGCTCGTCCTCAACCTCTGGCAGAAGCCCCACAACGTCCAGGAACTTGGACTCGATCCGCTCCAGCGAGTCTGCCACAGAGCTCCTGTAGGTGTGCTCCACCTCCCTTTTCCTCTGAAGATATTCCTGGTCGCTGATCTCGCCGTGGACACGGGCGTTTAAAAGCCGGGTCTGCTCGTTTATCATGTTGTTTGTGGAAGCTACAATGGAATAGACAACCCCTACAAAAAGGCCCATAACTCCAACGGCCATGATCACATATGCCTTTCCGCGCATCAGCCTTCACATCTCAATTACCGTTGTCCGATATAATCTATGGGCGCGCCTCTTATTTAAAAGTTGACGCATCTTTAATCTTCTTCCAGAGGTTGCTCATGTTAACGGTTGTCCTAACAGTCGATGAAGGATAAAGCGCGCCAGAGAGCAAAGCCCGCCGGATCAGAGCCTGCCAGCAAGATGGCCTTTTTGGGCCTTCTCCTCCTCATCTTCGGCGCAGGCGTCTATCTTTTCAACTATGAAAGACAGACCGTGGAGACCGGCAGCCTTGAGCCGGGGCAGAGGCTCATAGAATACCATGCGCCCCTGTGGGATCCCTTCCCACATCACCTGCGGATCAGGGCAGAGCCGTCAAGGGCTGTCTCATTTGCCGTAGCTGTCGGAGCCGGAGCCGCATCTGAAACTGAGAGCCTCTTTCTCAGCGGCGGCGAAAAGGTCCTGGACATCTATCCCGGGGAGAGGGTGATCGTCACAGTGGCGGATGTGAACACCGCCGGAGGCGTGGTGAAGACAACGCTGTGGTGTGATTCCTGGAACTACGCAGCAGCGCTCCTCGCCGGCACGGGCGCCGTCCTCCTGGTCACAGACCGCAGGATCAGGAGGCGTCAAAAAGAGACCTGACCGGGGCAGAGATCTCTATTCTGTCTCAACCCTTGGGGCCAGGAAGAAGACGATCTTCGTATAGTCGTCGGCGAAATCCAGCTTCAGGGGCAGGTCATTCCCAAGGGAGATCTTCACCTTGTTTATGATGTCTGCGATCTTTGCCATGTCCTGAAGATACTCCAGGGAGAAATGACTCTTTGCATCCTTCTTCTTGAAGGAGATGCAGCTGTCCTTGTCCACCCTGATCTCAACCTCATTCTCCTCTGCCTTGGTGGTGAAATAAAGGGCGTCCCCCTCAACCTTCAAGGTGACGTACTCGCCGATGATGGAGGTGTCTGCAATGGCGTTTTTAAAGAGCGCTGAATCGAGCTCTGCCTCTGTCTCAAAGGTGATGGAAGGGACCTTCAGATTCTCCTCAGAGGCCTCGATGAGAGGGATGTTGAAGCGTTTTTTCATCGTTCCCTCTGAAAGAAGTGTGAGGGCATTTGCCCCTTCCTTGATCTTGATGACAAGGTCCTGCTCAACCCTCTTCAGGACGTTCACCACTGTCTTGAGGTCCACCGTAAGCTCTAAGGGCTCCTCCACCTTGTACTCGTCAAAGGCCTCCTTCTTCATCTCAAAGTCAATGAGGGCCACATGGGCCGGGTCCATGGCCCGGATGGTTATCCCCTCAGGAGCGACCTTCAGGGTGACCTCATCCACCAGATTGACTATGGCCTCAAAGATCTTTCTCAACTTGTCTGTCTGGCTGGTCTTGAGCTTCAATTTCTCACCTCAACTTTTCCATCACATACCTTGCACGGTTGTAAAGGCCGATGTCCAGTTTTGAGAGGTCCTGAACCACCTCGCCGTCTATCAGGGTCTCCTCGCCGGAGAGCACCTTCCCGATTATCCTCACGTGCCGCCCTTCTTTTAGCCTTCCAAAGACCTCTGGGTCTATGAACTGGACAACAACCCTTCCAGTGCCGTCATCTATCATGGCCGTGTACATGTCCCTGTTTATCTCCACGACCACGCCGTTGATCCTTACTCGAAAATCCTCCCCGCCCAGGTCCTTGATATATCTTTCCACGGCAGGGAGCCTTCGCTTTCTCTCCATGCCAGAGATACATGTCCCATGATATAAAGATTTTGCCCCTTTCAAGGTTCTCTTCCGCCCTTGGGAGGTCTTATATAAGAGCGGGCATATATGTATGTGTATGGACATCCTATGCGTTTCAGACGTGCACGGTGATTTTGAGACCCTCAAGAGGATCACGGCTCTCGCCGGGGATTTTGACCTTGTGGTGGTGGCCGGCGACCTGACCAACTTCTACTCCTCTGTTGCAGCCCTGCACATGATCGACGAGCTTCAGGCCAAGGCCGCTGATATCGTCATCGTTCCCGGGAACTGCGACCTCAACGAGACCTCTGAGCTCTATAAGGGGCTCGGGATCAGCCTCCACGGCACCGGCAGGGTCATAGGGGATGTGGGTTTCTTCGGTGTGGGCGGCTCCAACAGGACACCCTTCAACACACCCCTTGAATATGAGGAGGAGGAGATAACGGCCATGCTTGAAGAGGGCCATGAGAAGGTAAAGGACTGCGGGACCAAGATCCTTGTCTCCCATGCGCCGCCCGTTGAAACGGTGGATAAGACCTCTTCAGGTGTGAACGCCGGTAGCAGGGCTGTGCGGGATTTCCTTGAGGAGACGCCTGTGGACCTCGTTATCTGCGGCCACATACACGAGGCGCAGGGCACCGGACAGATCGGGAAGACCACGATCATAAACACAGGCCCGGCGCAGGAGGGATATGTGAAGATCACCATCGACGACGACACCGGCAAGGTCACATACGAGTTTATGAGGTATTGAGGATCTGGCCTTCCCCTTTGGCGGCTGTGGGGAGCTGGGGTGTGGCGGCCCTCCGGGGCATGGCTATCCTTTTATTATCTTCCTGAGTATCTCTCCCCTCCTCTTTTTAAGGCGCTCCACCCGCTCCTGCTCAAGGGATATGGCCTCCCTGGCAAGTTCCGGGTCAAGCCCTCTGCTGCTGTCCTCCAGATTCTTCTTAAGGGTGTCCAGGATGCTTTTGTGGAGGAACTCCTTCTCAGCGATCCTTCGATACTGTTTGATCAGCCCTTCGTCGATGGCTTGGCCGGACCTGGCCTCCTTTTCATCGATGTCCCTGAGGCGTTCAAGGATGGTGTTCACCTTGTTTGTGAGGCCCTCTATGGTGAAGGGGAACTGGATGTAGTCCAAAAGCTCCTCAATATCCTCTCGTGCCGCAGTCTCAGGCGTCATCGGCTTTGCTGTGAGCATTGCCACAGGCACCTCCTCAAAGCCCTTGAGCTTCCTGATCCTTCTGAGCGTCTCCCAGCCGTCCATGCCCGGCATCATGATGTCAAGGAGTATGAGGTCCGGACGGGCGCTCCTGAGCTTCTCCAGCGCCTCTGCGCCGCTTGACGCCTCTATAACCTCGTGTCCGGCCCTTTCAAGTATCCCCCTTTCAAGTAGGATCACATCTGGGGTGTCATCTACCACCATTATCCGGGCCATTGAACCGCACCTGATATGACATAAAGGGGCGCTGATATTTATATATACTGAAGGTGCTCCTCCAAGGTTATGCGCCAGAAACAGCTTCTGCTCATCTCTCTGGCCCTTTTCACAGCGCTGGTCCTGAGCGCAGCCTGTCTTCGCCTCGGCCATGGAGCGCCTCTGCCCTCTCAGAAGCCTCTCTGGACCTATGAGACAGAGGGGTTCATCATCTCCACGCCCTTTGTCACCGATGACACGGTGTATGTTGGCTCAGGCGACGGACACCTCTATGCCCTTGACGCCGGGACAGGCGCGTTGAAATGGAGCTTTGAGACGGCAGGCGCCATATACTCCTCGCCAACTGTGAAGGGTGGTGTGGTGTATGTGGGGTCCCATGACGGGGCGCTCTATGCGCTGGACGCAGGGAGCGGAGAGCTCCTCTGGAAGGCGGAGACCACTGCCCCGGTCTATGCCACGCCAGCCATCACCGATGACACCGTATACTTCAGCTCCACAGACTCCCAACTCTATGCGCTGGACAAGAACAACGGCTCGCTCAAGTGGTCCTTTAAGACCGGCGCCCTTATAGTGACCTCGCCGGCTGTCTATGAGGGGCTGGTGATCACAGGCTCCTGTGACGACAACATCTATGGGGTGGACCTGGGAACCGGGAAGGAGGTCTGGACGGTCCCAACGGAAGGGGCGGTTGTGTCATCGCCCCGCGTTAAAGAAGGGGTTATCTACGTGGGCTCCCATGACGGCAGCCTCTACGCCATAGACGCCCTCACAGGTGATGTGCTCTGGAAATATGGGACCGGCGGCTCCGTCCAGTCATCGCCAGCTGTCTACCGAGACAGTGTCTTCTTCGGCTCTGACGACGGCAGCCTCTACGCCGTTAACGCCAGGACTGGAGAGCTTGTCTGGAAATACAGGGCAAATGCCTCGGTGTTCTCATCTCCCGCCGTGTATCGGGGGATCGTCTATTTTGGCGCCGGGAAGCGGGTCTTTGGATTGGATGCAGACACCGGCGAGTTGGTCTGGAGCTTTGAGACGGAAGACTCCATATACTCCTCGCCACGGGTCCGTGATGACATGCTCTACATAGGCTCCTATGACCACCGGCTGTATGCCTTCAAACTGGTCTCATAGCATCTTTTGCACGCACTCGCTTCCATAGGGGCCGAGCTGGTAATCCTCGATCTGGATGTAAAAGCAGTTCTTTATCCTCACGCCGCATCTCCTGCATGTGGAGTCGCAGTCAACACGCCTTATCTTAGGCCTGGACCTCTCTCCAGCCCCTTCAGAGATGTAGACCTTCTTTCCCTCCCTTTTGATAAGGCCCCTTTCCTCCGCTGCGGCGAGAACGCCTTTTATGGTCTCAGGGTTCCGGCTGACAAGCTCTATGATCTCCACAGCCTCCCTCACCGTCATCTCCCTCTTCTTCGCCCCCGTGAGGAGAAGGACGCCCTCTTCGATC
>RFHW01000142.1 GCA_003695745.1 Methanobacteriota archaeon
TAGGCGTAGGTGGAAACTGACATCTCTTCACTCCAGCCTAAGGATTCGGGCGTGGGGTTAATAAAAATATCGGTTCTGAAGTAATTGGGCTGTCTCTAAAGAAGACCTTCCTCGGAGCCTTCCTGCGCCTGGGCCGCCGCCTCGGTCCCGTGGAGCCTGTACTTTATGTTGTTCACAAGGACGATGTCATGTACGGCCCTGATGCCGCTGTAAGGGAGTATGACGCCCTTTGCATCCTCAAGCTCATATCTCTTCTGAAAGGCGGGGTCGAGATTGGATATGAGAACCTCTGAGAGCTTCCTTGTGTCCACGTCTATGGTCACGTCCTCCACCCTGCCCACCCTGGAGCCTGAAAGGGTGTAGACCTCTTTTCCAAAGACCTTGGTGAGCTTTGTAATCATATTATCCCGGTGTTCAATCACCGCCATGGATATTTATAGCTTTTGCATCCTCCTGTTGGCTTTGGGCCTTCCACAAAATATATAAAGTCCATTATCTTTCATTAAAAATATGGGCTCCATAGGAACTATGCAGGCACTGGAGATAACATTCATCCTCCTTTCATGGGCCTTCGGCCTCTTCGCATGGTACTACGGCTACCAGGTGTATGCGGCCACAAGAGGGCGCTCCAGCTTCTACATCTACTTCTTCTTCGGCGGCCTCTCAATAGGCATGATCCTCGTGCTGCGCATCTTCGGCATGCTGAATCTATATGAGCTCGAATCATGGCTCGTCGCCTACGACTTCTTTCTCATGGTCTCAGCAATCCTCATGATGATGGGCTTCAGAGAGATGCACAACTCCATGGAAGACCGCTAGATGGAAGGCTCATCCTCTCTCACCCCGATCCCACCAGAGAGACCGGGGGTTCTCATCCACATACACGGCGATCCACTCCTTAGTGCCATCTGAGATCAGATAGCTCCTGATGAAGACCGATGCCCCCTTCTCATATTCATAGAACTCAACCACATATCCGCCGCGGATCCTGAAATACCCTGTTCCACAGTCCAGTATCTCGCCATCCATTAGCCGGCTCACCATCTTCTCGCCATGGGAGGCGTGGGGCTCAAGGGCAGCCTCAATCCTCCTCCCCACCTCATCCAGATCGCTGTCATCTATGATGGCCATGCCCACAGAGAGCCCGGCATCATGCCCG
The DNA here is from genome assembly GCA_003695745.1 of Methanobacteriota archaeon. Classification (GTDB taxonomy): domain Archaea; phylum Hydrothermarchaeota; class Hydrothermarchaeia; order Hydrothermarchaeales; family SZUA-236; genus J060. The sequence goes on from RFHW01000142.1 coordinate 1,160, forward strand.
GATTTTGAGATGCCTGAGATGTCCTGCAGCGCCCGGAGGATATCCTCTGTGAAGGTCATGGCCCTCTCGTGCCTTCTTTCAGATCCCGTGCAAGCCTCCTCAGCTCGCTGCACGCCTCACGCCCATGCTCCTCTACAAGACGCACAAAGGCAGAGCCCACAACAACCCCCTGTGCCCCTGCCCTGACTATGGCCTCTACATGCTCCCTCTTTGATATGCCAAAGCCCACCACAAGGGGCAGAGAGCCTGTATGCCTAAGCGCCTTCTCGACCATCTCCAGCGCCCTTTCCTGAAGCCTCTCGCGCTCTCCAGTCACACCGAGAAGCGAGACAAGATAGATGAAGCCCCCTGCCCGCGACACTATCTCCTCCATCCTCTCCTCAGAGGTGGTGGGCGCGATCAGGAAGATAAGATCCACGCCGTGCCTTTCACAGACCTCTTTAAGCGCCTCTGACTCCTCCACAGGCAGGTCTGATACAAGGAGGCCGTCCACACCGGTGCTCGCGCATCTCTCAACGAACCTCTCCACACCATACTGGAGGACAATATTATAGTAGGTCATAAATATCAGGGGGATCTCCACACCACCTGCTCTCAGCCCTTTGGCGATCTGGAAGCTTTCCTCGGTGGTCATCCCGGCAGAGAGGGCTCGTTCCATGGCCGCCTGGATGGTGGGGCCGTCTGCAATGGGGTCGCTGAAAGGTATCCCGAGCTCCAGCAGATCCACCTCCTCTGCAAGGCATGTTAAAAGCTCCAGAGAGGCGGCTGGGTCTGGGTCGCCGAGGGTGAGATAGGCGATTAAAGCCCGTTCTTTCCTCTCTTCAAGTCTCCTGAAGGCGTCTTTGATCCTGGACACGGGCAAAAGATTTGATGCCTTTGGGTATTTAACCCTTTGTTTTGTTGGACGCTAAGACCAGAGTATGGTGAGGTAGGTTAAAACTAGCTTCTCACCATACTATTTTCCCTGTGTCTTAGCGGTTCTTTTCGATCGATGGAGGTGGTGGTCCCAATAAAGGAATATGCCGCTCACAAGGGCGTAGAACCCTGTTATCAGGAGGATCTCAGGTTCCATCTTATCAACCGTTTCTATATGAATAGGAGGTCATATAAAGGCTTTTTTGAAAAATTTTTTTTCCAGCATGGCAAAACTTTTTTTGTTTCGGAGCCAAAAGATGGGCTGAACAGGTTTTATGAAAACTACTCTGAACGGTCTGGAAAGACCATTCCGGCCGCCTCGCCCGTTCTCACCACAGTGCTCCGAGTGTAATAGTCAAAGAAGCGCACATAGCCGTGTTTCCGGTACCTCAGGCCCAGCAGGAGGTCGATGGGCAGCAAAAAGACCTTTCCAATGTTTCGCACGGCTGCGTCGGCAAGGGTGATCCTGCTCCCGTCCCTTTTAACCACCCTGAGGCCCAGAAGATACTTGCCCAGGGTCTCGCCTCTGTATCCCTCAAGCACCGTCAGCAGGAACCATGTGCCTAGGAAGACATTGCTGTAGAGGAGGGTGCTGTCAGCCACCACCCTCAGCACATTAAAGTAGTCTCTGGCGGTTAGGAAGCCCATGGCCTCGACAAGATGCACATAGAAGAAGAGGATGGAGCCTGTGCTGATGACGATAAGCGCTGCATCTATGAGGGTGGCAAGAAGGCGGGCCCTGAGAGAGGCGAGCTTGAACACGGGGCCACGCTCCTCCTCAGGCACCTGCTGGCGCTTCAGGGCCTTTCTGATGGTCTCAAGGACCTTGTCAATGTCTATGGGCTTGAGGATGTAGGCATAGGCCCCCTTGTTGAGGGCCTCTATTGAGTTCTGAAGGGAGGCGAAGGCCGTGATAATGATGGCGATGGTGTGGGGGCTTATGGTCTTGAGGCGCTCAAGGACCTCGGTGCCCTCCATGTCAGGGAGCTTTATGTCGATGAGGGCCACATGGTAAAAGCGCTCTCTCACCTTTTCAAGCCCGGCCTCCCCTGTCTGGGCCGAATCTGTCATATAGCCCTTCTTCTCAAATATGTCTGAGAGGGTCTCGCACATCCCTGCATCGTCGTCTATGATCAATATGCGCTTCTCCTCTGTTGCAGGTCTGAAGCCATATTCAGAGCGGATCTCAGAGAGATATTTGTGGGCGAAGAGACCGAGCTGGCTGAGCCTGTACTTCCCTTCCTCCGATACGATGAGGTCCCCCATCTTGCGCAGGTGGAAGTTGAGCTTCCCGTCTGAGATGCCGAGGGCGTTCAGTATCTCTGTGTAGGTGAGCTCGGTGTTCTCAAAGAGCATCTCAAGGATGCGCGCCCTTATCTCATGGCTCAGCACGCCAAAGAAGTTAACTGCCCTGTCCACCTCTTTTTTCTCTGGACTGCCCATCGCCATATAATCCCCCTCCACAGGTATAAAAGTTTTGGCTGCCAAAAATTTATTTTCGCCGGTGCCTGTTCAGGGGAGCGCGCCCTCTCTTCTTGCAACGCTCTCCACATCCTTGTCGCCCCTGCCTGAGAGGTTGACGATGACCACGTCCTCCCTTTCAAACTCCTCAGAATGTGCCACAAGCCATGCGAGGGCGTGGGCAGACTCAAGGGCGGGTATGATGCCCTCCCTTTCAGAGAGGAGGTGAAAGGCAGAGAGCGCCTCCTCATCGGTTGCATAGCCATATCTTGCCCTGGAGATCTCCCTCAGCAGGGCGTGCTCAGGTCCCACGGCAGGATAGTCAAGCCCGGCGGAGATGCTGTGTGTTGGCAGGATCTGGCCGTCCCCATCCTGAAGTATATAGGTGTATGTGCCGTGGAGCACGCCCTCTCTTCCGCCCTGGAACCTGGCGGCATGCCGCCCTGTATCTATGCCCTCGCCGCCTGCCTCCACACCCACCAGATCAACCCCCTCATCTTCCAGGAAGGCATGGAATATCCCCATGGCGTTGCTCCCGCCTCCCACGCAGGCCACTATGGAGTCCGGTAGCCTGCCCTCTCTCTGGAGGATCTGCTCCTTTGCCTCCCTCCCGATGACGCTCTGGAAGTCCCTGACCATCATGGGATAGGGGTGGGGTCCGAGCACCGACCCAAGGACATAGAAGGTGGACTCCACGGTGGCTGTCCAGTCCCGGAGGGCCTCGTTTATGGCGTCTTTCAGGGTCTTTGATCCAGAGCTCACAGGGGTGACCTTCGCCCCCAGAAGCCGCATCCTGTACACGTTGATCCTCTGGCGCTCCATGTCCTCGGTGCCCATGTATATCTCGCATTCCAGTCCCAGGGCCGCTGCCGCCGTGGCCGTTGCCACGCCGTGCTGGCCTGCGCCGGTCTCTGCGATGATGCGGGTCTTGCCCATCCTCTTTGCAAGGAGGGCCTGTCCCAGGGTGTTGTTTATCTTGTGGGCGCCTGTGTGGGCAAGGTCCTCTCTCTTGAGATAGAGCCTGAGCCCGAGGTCCTCTGAGAGGTTGGGACAGTATGTGAGGGGTGTGGGCCTGCCTGCGTATTCAGAGAGCCAGCGGGAGAGCTCCTCCTGGAAGGTCGGGTCCTTCTTTGCGGCGTCATAGGCCTTTTCAAGCTCGATGACGGCAGGCATTAGCACCTCCGGGATGTATATGCCGCCGTAGGTCTTGAAACGCCCCCTTTTATCAGGATATTCCCATGGCATTGTGTCTAAAATCCTTCCTCATCGTTTAAAAAGGACACTGTCATCGCCTGATTAATAACATATGGTTACTAAAATATTTTAAAATGTTAAGCTACGGCCATATTCATGTGGTGGCAGGCCCTAGTTTGAGCCAGTCTTCTTGGTTCAGCCTGCAGGTAGGGATTCTCTCACATAGATAGAAGAGACCATTGAATTAGAGACTGGTAAAAAGCGAGGTGAAGAGATGAGCAGGATAAATGTTGCAATAGCTGGAGTTGGAAACTGCGCATCCTCCCTTGTACAGGGGGTGGAATACTACCGAGATGCAAAGAGCGAGGAGACCATCCCCGGTCTCATGCACGTGGATTTCGGAGGCTATCACATCTCAGATATCAATTTCGTGGCAGCCTTCGACGTGAACAAAAACAAGGTCGGAAAGGACCTGGGAGAGGCCATATACACAGAGCCGAACTGCACGGCCCGCTTCGCAGAGGTCCCATACCTTGATGTGGAGGTCCAGAAGGGGCCTGTTATGGACGGCATAGGCAGATACATCCGCGGCGCCGTGCCGGTGGACAGAAGGCAGAAGCCCGTGGACGTTGCGTCAGCCCTTGAGGAGGCAGGTGCGGATGTCCTCATAAACTTCCTGCCCGTGGGCAGCAAAAGGGCAACGAGATACTATGCTGAGGCCGCCATCAAGGCAGGCTGCGGCTTCGTGAACTGCATACCAGAGTTCATAGCCTCCGACCCACTCTGGGAAGGGAGATTCAGGGAGGCGGGGCTCCCGGTGGCAGGCGACGACATAAAGAGCCAGGTGGGGGCCACCATCCTCCACCGGACCCTGGTCCAGCTCCTCAAGGACCGGGGCGTGAAGCTTGAGAGGACATATCAGCTCAACATCGGAGGGAACACGGACTTCCAGAACATGCTCCAGGAATCAAGGCTCAAGTCCAAGAGGATATCCAAGACAGAGGCCGTCACATCGGTGGTAGACTATGAGGTGCCCACAAGGATAGGCCCAAGCGACTACGTGCCATTCCTGAAGGACAACAAACAGGCCTTCATCCACATCGAAGGCCGGAAATTCGGCGACATACCCCTCACCATAGACCTCCGCCTCTCTGTGGAGGACTCGCCAAACAGCGCCGGGGTGGCGGTGGACGCCATCAGAGCCACAAAGCTCGCCATGGACAGAGGGATCTCAGGCGTCCTGAAGGAGGTGTCAGCATACTTCTTCAAACACCCGCCTGAGCAGATGCCTGACACGGTGGCAAAGGAGCTTGTGGAGGAGTTCATCCGACGGACCTCTGCCAAGGCCAGGATAGCGCCTGTGCTGGAGGTGCCTGAGCTCGAGTGAAAAAGGGGGGATGCCCTATTCAGGCCCTTGTATTGGCGGCTGGGAAGGGCAGAAGGCTCAGGTCCCGCCATCCAAAGCCGCTCCTGAAGGTTGGGGGCACGCCCCTTGTGGACCGCGTTATCGCAGGTCTCAGAGAAGCGGGTGTGGAAAACATTACAGTGGTCTATGGCCACAGCCGTGTGAGGGACCATCTGAAGGGCAGAGGCCTCAGGCTTGTGAAGAACAGCAACCCTGAGCTTGGCCCGGCCCACTCCCTCAGACTGGGCCTTGAAGGACTTGAAAAGGGCCCCTTCCTGCTGGTCATGTCAGACCATCTCTTCGACCACAGGATGCTGAGCCGCCTCATGGAGGATGAGCCCCGGAGGACCACCCTCTGCATAGACCGGGACCTGGATGGCAGGGACCTGAAGGAGGCCACCAAGGTCCTCACAGAGGGCCGGATGATAAAGGCCATTGGAAAGGGGCTCAGCAGGTTCAACGCCCTTGACACAGGGGTCTTCTACTGCACCGACGATGTGAGAGAAGCGGCCTTATCCAACAGGGATGCCAGGTCCCTGTCAGAGGTCATGGGGGCCCTTGCCGCAGAAGGCCGTCTTGAGGCCTTTGACGCCACAGGCACCTTCTGGATGGATATAGACACAGCTGAGGACAGGGCCCTGGCTGAGAAGAGGCTGGCAGAGGAGCTGTGCAAACCTGGCGACGGCCCTGTGTCAAGGCATCTGAACAGACGCCTCTCAAAGCCTCTTTCACAGGTGATGGCCCGGCTCGGGGCCACGCCCAACCAGATCAGCCTGCTGAGCTTCATGGCCGCGCTGGCTTCAGCCCTTTCCTTCGCAGCAGGGATCCCCTTTTGGGGCGGTGTCACGGCCCAGCTCTCAAGCATCCTCGATGGATGCGACGGCGAGGTGGCAAGGATAAGGGGGCTTGAATCCAGGTTCGGCGCATATCTCGACTCTCTCCTTGACCGCTATGGCGATGTGGCGATCCTCCTTGGCATGACGGCAACGGCGCCGGCCAGCCTCTGGCTCCCGGGTCTTCTGGCGATCCTCGGCAGCTATTCAATCAGCTACACGGCCTCAAGGGCCGAGTACTACACAGGCGGACGGTTCAAAGGGTCCCTTGAGAACGTGATGAACCGCGATGTGAGGCTCTTTCTGATCATGGTTGGAGGCGTCCTTGGCCAGATAGGCGCCACTCTGGCGGTCCTTGCCCTTCTCACGAACGTGGTGGTCGGCCTCAGGCTCGCCGCCTTCCGTCCCATGACCAGCATGGGAGAGGCGCAAAAAGGCCTTTGACGGCCCACCACATTTGGAACAAAATATTATAAAGCCCTACCCATCCATTATACCCTGATGATCGAGATAAGGCAGGCAAAGAAAGGGACCCACATCGTGTATATGGGCAAGCCCTATCGGGTGGAGGACATAAGATCGGTGGTGGTAAGCCGGCACTCCCATGCCAAGACCAAGGTCACCCTTGTGAACGTCTTTAACAGGGAGGACCGCCAGACCATCACACTCCCCCATTCAGAGCAGGTGGAGGATGTGAAGATAATAAGGAAGCACGGCCAGTACATAGCCCGGCTAGGACCCGGGAGGGGGCAGGTGATGGACATGAGGGACTACTCCATCTACGAGGCCGAGGTGCCCGAGGACATTGACTCAAAGATCAAGGAGGGCGATGAGGTCACCTATATCGAGTTCCGGGGCAGGTCCATGGTGGTGGAGATAAGGGATTAGGAGGCTTGGAGAAGACCATGAAGGCGGTGCTCGCATACTCCGGGGGTCTTGACACCTCTATCTGCGTGAGGCTTCTGCAGGAGGAATACGGCTGTGATGTGGTCACAGTCACTGTAGATGTGGGAATACCGGAGGATGAGCTGAAGGAGGCAGGGGAGAAGGCCAGAGCCCTTGGCGCAAAACACTACCAGATAGATGCGAGGGAGGAATTTGCAACGCAGTATATCTTCAGGGCCATCAAGGCCAACGGCTCATATGAAGGCTATCCCCTGAGCACCGCCCTTGCAAGACCCCTCATCGCCAGGAAGGTGGTGGATGTGGCAAGGAGAGAGGGGGCCGGGGTCCTGGCCCACGGAGCCACAGGCAAGGGCAATGACCAGTTCAGGTTTGAGGCCGTCTTCAGAACAGAGGCACCGGATATGAGGATAATCGCCCCTATCAGGGAGAAGAACCTCACCAGAAAGGAAAGCATTGCCTATGCAAAGAAACATGGCATAGAGATAGGCGGCGACAAGCCCTTCAGCATAGATGAGAATCTCTGGGGCAGGAGCATTGAAGGAGGTGTGCTGGAGGACCCTTCCGCCCCGGCCCCTGAGGAGATATTCCAGTGGACCCGTGTATCGAAAAAAGAGCCGGAGACCCTTGAGATCGAGTTCCAGAGAGGCCTGCCAGTGGCGGTGGACGGGAAGAGGCAGGGGGCTGTGGAGCTCATCACCGCATTGAATGAGAGGGCGGGGGCCCATGGCGTTGGAAGGATAGACATCATTGAGGACAGGATAATCGGGCTCAAGTCGCGGGAGAACTACGAGTGCCCGGCTGCTGTGGTGCTACTTGAGGCCCACCGGGACCTTGAAGGGCTTGTGCTCACACGGGAGGAGCTGAGGTTCAAGGAGATGGTGGACTCCCGCTGGAGCGAGCTCGTATACAGGGGTCTCTGGAACGAGCCCCTTAGAGCGGCTCTGGAGGCATTCATCGAGAAGACGCAGGAACGTGTCACTGGCACTGTGACGGTGGAGCTGAAAAGGGGCTGCGCGCGGGTGGTGGGCAGGGAGTCCGAGCACGCCCTCTACAGCGAAGGGGACGTGTCCTTTGACGAGGCAGGCGCAGACGGGAGGGAGATCCTGGGGATGCTCAGATACCACGCCTATCAGGCAGCCCTCCACAGGAGGAAACCCCCCTTATAATATCTCCTTTCTTACAACCCTCCCCTCTGGCTCGGTCTCTGAGAATATGACGCCTTCAAACCTGTAGAGCCTTGTAGCCTGGTCCATCCAGGCATCGGTGGGCAGCCCAGCCTTCATGCACAGATATGCCAGGTACTCCTCCCTGCTCCACCTGTGCTCAACAGGCACCTGGGGGAGGAGGAGGCCGCGGCTCCAGCCTCTCTCGATTATGAGGCCGTCCCTTCCGATCACTATCTCCTCCAGACGGCCTTCAGGCGTCCCGGCCTTGATAGGCTGTGGAGGCGTCAGAACGGTGACCTCCACTGTGACATGGGGCAGCTCATGGATGCTCAGGGATGGGAAGCGCGGGTCCCTTGTGGCGGAGGAGACGGCCGCCTCGATCACCGCCTCTATGAGCGGTTTTACTGGCTCAGGGAGGCCGATGCAGCCGCGGAGCTCCCCCGCAGGATATGTGTTGAGCGTTACAAAGACCCCCCTCTTTTCCTTCAGCTCCTCTCTGACATCGGCAGGCGCTTCTATGGTCCTTCCTTCTTCAAGATAGCTGGAGATGGCCTTTCTTGCAAGCCCTACGAGAAGCTCCCCGTCTTCTTCGTCCATATATTTTAATAGTCCTGTTGACTTAAAAAGTAAACCATGAAGATAGACGGGGCCGATGTAGAGGACACCTATGCCGAGGCCTTTGACGGGCTCTTCTGCCGGCTGATAGTGACGGCAGAGGACGGGAAGAGGCTGAAGCAGGCTGTCTATTCTGCAACGGCGCTCCCTTCAACGGTCTTTGGAGAGGCCGAGGGCGGTGTTGAGGCATGGCTCGGCGCGGACGAGACGCCTGACGGGCGGCGTGGAGCCGTGATACAGCTGTGGGTGAATCACGGAAGGGAGGGGCCTGCGGTTCTTGAGCGGGAGGTGTCGAAGAGGATCCGGCAGGGCATCCTTGTGGTGCCCACGACACGGGTGTTCAATGCCCTTGACTCTGAGGATAGGCTCGATATCATGGATGGTGTGGGCCACTGCGGCGACGGCTATGAGACGGTGGAGCGGCGCTTCCACAGGGAGATGATAAACATCCCCATCATGATGGGCGAGTTCCTTATCGAGCGGTCGCTGGGCTTTTCAAAGGGGGTGATGGGCGGCAATATATGGATATTCTGTGACAGCGAGGCCGCCGCTCTGAGGGCCGGGGATCGGGCCGTGGAGGCGGTGGCAGGGGTTTCGGGGGCTGTGACGCCCTTTGACGTCTGCTCTGCCGGCTCGAAGGTTGAGACCAATTTCCCTGAGATCGGCCCCACCACCAACCACCCTTACTGTCCTTCGCTGAGGGACAGGGTGGCGGATTCAATGGTCCCGTCTGGTGTGGTGTCCATCCCTGAGATTGTTATCAATGGTGTCTCGCTCGATGTGGTTAAAAAGGCTATGAGAGAGGTTATTTACGCAGTAAAAGATTTAAAGGGTGTTGTTAAGATATCTGCAGGTAATTTTGGTGGTAAACTTGGAAGACACATGATATATCTGAAGGATTTATTAAAATAAATCTATATTAA
>RFHW01000143.1 GCA_003695745.1 Methanobacteriota archaeon
GAGGCGGTGGAGAGCGAAAAGATTATAAAGACCGTCCGTAAGTTTCAAGGCGAGATCTACCAGAGGCCCCCTGTGAAGTCGGCTGTGAAAAGACAGCTGCGAGTGAGAAAGATATATTACATTGATATCAGGGAGATAAAGGATGCCAGGGTCCTCATGACCATCGGATGTGAGGCAGGCACCTATATCAGGAAGCTGTGCCATGACATGGGGCTTCTCTTGGGCTGCGGCGCCCACATGGAAGACCTCAGAAGGACCCGTGCCGGGCCTTTTGGGGAAGGGACGGCGGTGACGCTCCACGACCTTGCAGACGCCTACAGGTTCTGGAAGGAAGACGGGATAGAAGGACCTATAAGGAATGTGATCCGGCCTGTGGAGACGGTGCTGGACCACCTGCCCAAGGTGATGGTACGGGACACGGCGGTGGACGCCCTCTGCCACGGCGCAGACCTCGCCATCCCGGGCATAAACAAGATAAGCCCCGGGATCAAAAAAGGAGATTCCGTGGCCCTCCTCACACAGAAAAACGAGCTCATAGCTCTGGGAGACGCCCTCATGAGCACAGAGGACATACTCACAGAGGACACAGGGATCGCGGTGAAGACCAAGCGGGTGGTAATGGAGCCCGGAACATACCCGCCCCTGTGGAGAACACACAAGCAAGATGTGCCGGGGTAGCCTAGCCCGGTCCAAGGCGTCGGCCTTGAGACCTGCAGAGGAAAAGCCTTAAATAGTAATCACGATGCAGTGCAAGAAAGCCGATGGAGCAACCGCTCCGCAAGGGTTCAAATCCCTTCCCCGGCGTTGCAAGCCCTTTTTGTGTAAAAAGGTCTTGCGCACCCCAAAAACCCGAGTTTGCCACAGGCAAACTCTCCATAAGACTGATAAAGTAGAACCTCCATTCGACTGTGAAGGAGAATGGAGCGGGAGCAGGACGCGCTTTGCCGAAAGGCAAATTCTTTCCCAAGAGGAAAGAAGGGGGCAGAGCCCTCTGCGTAGATCCCCTCCCAGCGCACTGCAAGCCCTTTTTGTGTAAAAAGGTCTTGCGAACCCCCAAAAACCCGATTTCAGCACGGCTGAAATCTCCATGGAACAGAGAAAAGAGAAAGTGGCTGTAAAGATGGCTGAGAAAAAGAAGGATGAGGAGTTCAAGCATCTTGTCAGGATAGCTGGCAGGGACATCAGAGGTGAGAAGAACGTGGTCCACGGCATCGCCCTAGTAAAAGGCATCGGACCCCGTACGGCAAGGATAGTCTGCGACATGGCAGGTGTTCCTGTGACCAAGAGGATAGGCGAGCTCACAGATAAGAATGTGGAGGACCTGACAGCGGCCATCAACGGATTGGATGGCAAGCTGCCGTCGTGGCTGCTCAACAGGCAGAAGGACTATGAGGCAGGCAAGGACAAACAGACCATCGGCGCAGACCTGCACATCGGCTTGAGGGAGGACATAAACAGGCTGAAAAAGATAAGGAGCTACAGGGGCATACGCCATGAGCTCGGGCTCCCTGTGAGAGGGCAGAGGACCAGGTCCACCTTCAGGCACAATGCAACGGTGGGTGTTAGCAGAAAGAAAGGGGCGCAGGCACAGCAGAAGAAATAGGTGTGTTTAATGGGCCATCCAAGACGTATCGCTAAGAAATATTCAACCCCCAAGCACCCCTGGAGGGCTGAGAGGATACAGGAGGAAAACAGGCTCCAGAGGGAATACGGGCTGAAGAACAAAAAGGAGATCTGGAAGGCCCATGCCTATCTCAGGGACATCAGGAGACAGGCGAGAAAGCTCCTTGCCCTGCGGACCAGGCAGGCCGAGGTGGAGAGGACCCAGCTCATAAACAGGCTGGTGAGGCTGGGCCTGCTCAAGGGCGATGAGGGCATAGACGAGATCCTTGCCCTCACCACAACGGACATACTGGACCGGCGGCTGCAGACCATCGTCTATAAAAAAGGTCTGAGCGCGACCATCAACCAGGCACGGCAGTTCATCGTTCACGGACACGTGGCCATAGGAGGCCAGCGTGTGACAGCGCCCTCATATCTGGTGAGGGTCGATGAGGAGAAGGATATAAAGCTCCTGAAGAATCTGAAACCGAAGGCAGCAAAGGAGAAGAAGGCACAGGAGAAGAAAGAAGAGGAGGGCGAGCCAGGTGGCTAAGGAGATCTGGGGCGTTGCCCACATATACGCCTCTTTCAACAACACCATCATACACATAACAGACCTCACCGGGGCTGAGACCATCGCCCGCTGGTCAGGGGGCAGGGTTGTGAGGGCCGACCGTGAGGAGTCATCCCCCTATGCGGCCATGCAGGCCGCTGCAAGGGCGGCGGAGGAGGCCAAGGAAAAGGGGATCGTGGGGGTGCACATCAAGGTGCGGGCCGCAGGCGGACATGGCTCCACGAACCCTGGTCCGGGCGCCCAGGCTGCGATCCGGGCACTGGCCAGAGCAGGTCTGAAGATAGGGCGCATACAGGATGTCACTCCCATACCCCATGACGGGACCAAGAAGCCCGGTGGAAGGAGAGGCCGGAGGATCTAGATGGAGATTGATGTCTTGAGCTCTGATGACCGCAGCTTGCGCTTTATACTGAAGGATGGGAACCCCAGCCTTGCAAACGCCCTGCGAAGGGTGATGACCTCAGAGGTGCCTGTGCTGGCCATTGAGGATGTGGAGTTCATTGAGAACAGCTCCTCCCTCTATGACGAGGTGCTCGCACACCGGCTCGGCCTGATCCCGATCAAAACAGACCTCTCTGTCCTGAACTTCAGGGACGAATGCAAATGTGAATCGGGCTGCCCCAGCTGTCAGGTGGAGTTCACCCTCAAGAAAAAAGGCCCCGCCATCGTGTACTCTGACGATCTCAAATCCACGAGCAAGACCATGAAACCGCTCCCGGGCATACCGCTCGTCAAGCTCGGGAAGAAACAGGCCATAGAGCTCAAGGCAACGGCCGTGCTCGGCACGGCAAAGGAGCACGCCAAATGGCAGCCGGCCGTTGTGGGATACAAATACTACCCCCGCATCACCATCTCCGAGAGATGCACCCGCTGCGGCGACTGCGTGGAGGCGTGCCCCCGGAAGATCCTCGTCGTCAAGAAGGACAAACTCACCGTGACAGATGAGAAGGAGTGCATACTCTGCAGGGCCTGCATGGACGCCTGCGGCGAGGAGGCGATCACCGTGGAAGGCGATGACAAGACCTTTATATATGAAGTGGAAAGTACAGGTGGGCTTGAGCCCATAGAGATCGCCACAAGAAGCTGCGACATACTCATGGGGAAGGCCCAGGAGCTTGCCTCCAGATTGTGATAAAAACGTCAGCGGGGGTAGCCAAGTCCGGTCAAAGGCGCAAGGTTGAGGGCCTTGTCTCACAGGAGTCCGAGGGTTCAAATCCCTTCCCCCGCACTATAAAAGCGCCAGGTTTTATCAACGCCCCGTGATGGTGAAGTAGAAGATGAGAAAGAGAAGAAGCATGGCAACGGATGACAGGCTGATAAAGGCCATAGAGGGCCTAAGGTCAGCTGGCAGAAGGGATGATGTGCCTCTCTGGAAAGACCTTTCAAGGAGGCTTTCGGCTCCGAGGAGGAACAGGGCGGGTGTGAATGTGAGCAGCCTTGCCAGGTATACGGAGAAAGGCGATGTGGTGGCTGTCCCGGGGAAGGTCCTGGGCTCTGGCACAATAGCCCATCCCCTCACCGTCGCCGCATGCTCATTCACCGCC
>RFHW01000144.1 GCA_003695745.1 Methanobacteriota archaeon
CGGCCCCATGAACGTCTACGAGGAGGAGAGATATCCTTTTCTAAGGGATGAGGACCGGCTCATCAAACAGGCTCTGGAGACAGGGGCGCCGGTGCTCGGCATCTGCCTGGGGGCGCAGCTCATCGCCAAGGCAGCGGGGGCGAGGGTGTGGCAGGGGCCTGAAAAGGAGATCGGCTGGGGCGAGGTCCGGCTCACAGAGGAGGGCCGCAGAGACCCATTGTTCAAGGGCTTCCCGTTGGAGTTCCCTGTCTTCCACTGGCACGGCGATTCCTTTGACCTCCCCTCAGGCGCCGTGCCATTGGCAGAGAACGACCTATATCTGCAGGCCTTCAGGCTCGGCGGCGCAATCGGTCTCCAGTTCCATCTTGAGGTCACCGCTGGGATGATCAGGAGCTGGCTATCTGAATACCATGAGGAGACCAAAGGCCTTGGCAGGGCATCGGGGCATGAAAACATCCTAGAGGAGACAGAGGGCAACATAGAGTCTTTGAACAGCCGGGCAAGGATGTTCATGGAAAGATGGCTTGCCATGGAAAAATATTGAAGGCCCATCCTGTTGATGACATTCCTATGACACAGGCAGCATGTTGCAATCGACCTCCAGGGTGACATGGCTCATGGCCGGCCCAGAGACCGCTTCACACCGCCCACCCTGCCTACTCAGGCTGTTGGAAGTCCAAGGGCTTTTAAAAAAGGGCTATGGCCCGGCCTCAATATGATGTGGAGATGCCATTAAAGGGGTCATGGGAAAAAACCTTTTTAATATGGCAGGTGGGTGTATATCTCTTGATGATGAAACCCTGCTTTATTGTCCTGTTGACGCTGTCTTTGGCTGTCCTCGGAGGGTGCCTTGGCAGGCCCATGCAGCAGACAGGGGATGTGGGTTATCTGGAAGGCAGGGTGTCTATCGGGCCCCTCTGCCCTGTCGAGCGCTCCCCGCCGGAGCCGGCATGCACACCCTCTCTGGAGACCTATCATGCATGGCCTATCGGCGTGTGGACTGCTGGCAGGGAGCGGCAGGTGGCCTCCATCGAGCCCGATGAAAACGGCGCTTACAGGGTCGGGCTCCCGGCCGGCACATACACCGTGGACCTTGTAAAGCCCGGCCGCTTCGGCGGGAACCTCCCGGCCACCGTCACCATCACAGGCAATGAGACCACATTGCTGGACATCACCATCGACACAGGGATAAGATGATGCAGATAATCGACTCCCACGTCCATCTCGGCGGCCCTGACAGGGGTGATGGCGCAAGCCTCTCGCCTGAGGAGCTGATCCAGAGGATGGATGCTGCAGGCGTTGACAGGGCGGTGGTCTTTCCCTTCAACGAGCCAGGTCCGGATGGGTCTTTCTCACGGGCCAACGACTTCATCGCCTCTGCTGTGGAGAGCTATCCAGAAAGGATCATCGGCTTTGCCCGTCTAGACCCGAACCGGGGTGAGGCCGCCCTACTGGAGCTTGACCGCGCCATTGGGGGTATGGAGTTAAAGGGCATTAAGCTCCATCCAAAGGGGCAGGGCTTCACACCTTCAAACGAACATGTGTTGAAGATCGTGGAGAGGGCGGCCAAGTTCGGTGTCCCCGTGGTCTTTGACAACGGCAAGGAGGTCTTCGACAACCACGCCATCGGCAGGCTTGCGGAGAAGGCCCCTGAGGCCCGGATCATCATGGCCCATATGCGGGGCGAGGGGTTCATCGAGGTGGCGGCAGGGCATGAGAACCTTTTCCTTGGCACCGTCAAGGCCGATGTAGGGGATGTTAGAAGGGCCGTCGAAGCTCTTGGCCCTGAAAGGATCATCGCAGGCTCGGACACGCCCTATGCGGACATGGCCTGGGAGATGAGAGGGAAGTTCCGGGAGATAGAGGGGCTCAAAGAGGGGGAGCTTGACATGATCCGGCGTGGCAACATCCTGCGCCTGATCAGAGGTTGAAGATTCCCTTCCCTGATGCGGCTTGCCCCAGGTCTCTTGAGATCGCCTTCTTGTCCTGGAGGTATCTGCTGTAGTCGCTGTATTTCCTGAAGGCCCTGAGCAGGATGAGGCGGCCGCCCTCGATGGCGTAGAGGATGTGCACGTGCTTTTGTATCGCCCTGAAGAGGTGGCCCTCGCCCACCGTGCCCTCGTAGCGATGGAGCCTTTTGAAATGGCGGTGCTCACAGCTCAAGAGGGCGCGCTCATCGAAGCCCGGCGCATCGCGCAGGAACCTCTTCGTGGCCCTAACCTCCTTCACACTGTCTCTGAGCCTCCGGAAGTGGTCGCTGCAGTTTACGCATCTCACCGGGTCATTGGGACATTTGGATTCCATAGGCCTGTTATGAACTTTTATGAACTCTTCACAAATAACCTTTTAAATGGCTTTAAATATCTTGACGAAGACAGCAATTCATAGGAGGTTAGATCAACATGGCAGACAAAGACGAAAAAATCAAGAGCATCCTGGAGGTTGTGAAGAAAAAAGACGTGGGGTTCGTCAAGTTCCAGTTCACAGACATACTGGGGATTCTCAAGAGTTTTGCAGTCCCTGTGAACGAGCTGGAGTATGCCCTTGACGAGGGCATGGGCTTTGACGGCTCATCGATCATGGGCTACACACCGATCCATGAGTCTGACATGGTGGCCCGCGCCGACCTTGACACCTTCCAGATACTCCCATGGAGGCCCTCTGAAAAGGCGGTGGCAAGGTTCATATGTGATGTCTATCTGCCCGACGGAAAGCCCTTTGAGGGAGACCCGCGCTATGTTCTGAAAAGGGCTGTTGAGTATGCCCGGGAGAAGGGGTACACCATGAATGTGGGGCCAGAGCTTGAGTTCTTTTACTTCAGGAGCATCGAGGAGCCTGAGACAATGGATAGGGGCGGCTATTTCGATCTCCTCCCCCTTGACCTTGCCGAGGACCTGCGGCGTGAGACCATC
>RFHW01000025.1 GCA_003695745.1 Methanobacteriota archaeon
TAGAGCCGGAGTGCTGAAACCAGACGTGAAAAGTGAAGATTACTGCAGCCTTGTAAACCAGAGAATCGAGGACATCAAGGCCTGCCCAATCGGGAAAAGGTACTGAGATAGAAGTGAGGGCTGCCCATGGGTGTAACAAAATAATACTCATTTTGGTGATACAATGGCGACCATAATGCTTGTAGACGATGACAAGATGCTTAGACTGATATACAGGGTTATACTTGAGCAGGAAGGGTATCAAGTGATTGAAGCAGAGTCCGGCCTGGAATGTCTCAAGATTCTTGGGGAAGGTGAGAAACCTGACCTGATACTTATGGATGTAATAATGCCTGATCTGGATGGCTGGAAGACCTGTAAGAGGATTAAAGAAAATCCAGAAACCAAAGATATTGTTGTTGCAATGCTCACGGTATTAGATCAACCGGCTGATGAGGTTAGGAGCCTGAAATCGTTTGGCGCAGACTGGCACATATCAAAGCGGATGAACAAAACCCTGATTCTTGAGACCGTTAAATGGCTTCTCAGCAGCCAAAAATCAAAGAAGGAAAAACCAAAGAGCATCATTGAAATAAAATGAAGTTGCAGACTAGGGATGCTCCGTCACCCAGACCTCGCCGTCTTTGGTGTGCTCCTTCTTCCAGATGGGCACGATCTGCTTGAGCTCGTCGATGAGCCAGCGGCAGGCGTCGAAGGCGTCCTTCCGGTGCATTGCCCCCACCACGATGAGGACGATGTTCTCGCCAGCAGGTATCTGGCCGTATCTGTGTATTATGCTTGCCTCGATGATGTCGAACCTCTCCATCGCCTGCGCCCGCAGCTCCTCCAGCTTCTTCTCAGCCATCCCGGGGTAGTGCTCGAACTCGAGCTTCTCCACATCGCCGGTTTCCTCGGTAAAATCCCGCGCCGTGCCGAGAAAGACCACGATCCCCCCTATCCTCTTCGAAGCGGCCTTCACCTTCTTTATCTCCTCTTCCACCGAAAAATCTTCCTTCTGCACCCTTATCATCCTACCCTCCTGACACCGGCGGGAATATGGCAACTTCATCGCCCTCCTTCACAGGATAATCCCCGTCCATCACCTCATGGTTCACAGCGACCGTGGCAACACCATCCTTCCAAGCCTTCTTCAGCTCAGGGAACTCCTTGCCAAGCCTCTTCATCAGCTCTGTCAGGGTCATCCCATCCTCAAAAGGTATCTCAACCCGGTCTGTCCCTGTCCTCTCCCTGAAACCAGCGAAAAAACGCACAGTGACCATGGTCATCTACTCTATAGTAGCATGCCTCTTTTTCAGGTCGCTCTCGCTCTTCTTCAGCCGCGCCATGAGCTCTGCAATGAGCCCGTCCAGAAGTATGAGGACAGAGATCTCAAAAAGCGTTCCCAGAGGGGCCAGCGTATAGTGCTCGCCCTTGATCTGGCGTATCTGAAAGTCCTTAGAGCCTGGGTCAATCACCCTGCCCGGCACAAGAAGGATGTCGTCTGAGAGGCTGCCCAGAGTGGACTCAGGATAGGATGTGATGGCAACGACCCTTGCACCCACGCTCTTCGCTATCTTTGCAGAGTTCACAACAGAGGTGGTCTCGCCTGAGCCTGATATGGTGATGAATATGTCCTCGGGCTCTATAGCCGGGGTTGTGATCTCACCCACCACATGGACGGCGATGCCAAGGTGCATGAGCCTCATGGCAAAGGCCTTCGCCACAAGACCTGAGCGCCCGGCCCCGTAGATATAGACCTTCTTGGCATGCTCTATGTTGTTGATGAGCTTGTTCACCTGCTGCTCATCAAGGTTCTCGGCCACGAACCTCACGTGGTCTGTTATGCTGTCCATGGATTCCCTCAGGACCTTCATCTTCGCTTCCTCTCCGGACACTCGTATATGCAGGAGCCGCAGCTACCCCTGAGCGCCTTAATGGGCGGCTCACCTTTTATACTCTTAACAACATCAAATATATCTTTTACCCACCTTTCACCCCCTTCGATGATAAAGGTATAGGAGCCTTCGCCGCCTCCTATCCCGCCTGCGCCTATGACGTGCACTTCCACATCTCCAAGGAGCTTGAAGGCCTCCCTTTCGGTTATAACCTCCCCGGAGAGGGGCATCACCCCTACAGGCGCGCCGGTGGACAGATCCATCTGATATATCCCTGCCACAGTGGAGACCTTCTCTATGGAATCAGGTATCAGCTTCTCCAGACCCACAGGTATGATGATGGGCACTCCACGCGCCTTAAGCGTGCCGAGCACATGCCCGATGGTCCCGCCTGTCTTGGAGGCGAGCATAACCCCGGCTACGCCCCCTGGGTCCACAGCATTAGCGCCCTTGATAAAAAGGTCATCGGGGCCCATCTCACGGACAACATCCTCAACACCCTCATCACAGACCACGCCCTCTCTCAGGACGATGGAATCAAGCCTCTCCTTTCTGGGCACCACACATGTGCCCTTTCCGTCGATCATGCCTGCCACAAAACGCTCCTTGGCAAGACCACTCTTCAGCAGCTCCTCAGCCACGAAGGCGTTGGTTGAGCCCAGGTTGATGACCACGATCCCCTTTTTAAAAGCCCTTTTCACCCGCTCATGTTTGACAAGGGCCTTTGCAATCAGCCTCTTTGACTCCGATGGTGTGAGGGTGATCTGGGCCTTCATGGAGCTTGGGTAACAGCTAATAATAGATATATATTTCTATCTTCCCATCTATTCACTTCAATGGCCCAAGAGAACCCTGTCCCTGTCTACGGCGAAAAGGCCCTTAAACTTGGAGAAACGCTGGTCCTTTCCGACCTGCACATAGGGATGGAGCAGGAGCTTGGCGCAAAGGGTGTTTCCATCCCATCTCAAACCAAAAACATGGAGAGGCGGATCCTCTCGCTCATAAAAAGGACCGGGGCAGAGGAGCTGGTCCTCCTCGGCGATGTGAAGCACAACATACCCTCTCTCTCCATTCAGGAATACAGGGAGATACCGCTTTTCCTGAAGAGGCTCTCAGAAGAGGCGGCTGTCACTGTAGTGAAGGGCAATCACGACGGCAATCTTGAGAAGATCGCCCCGGAGACACCGGTTTTAGACTCGCTGGAAAGGGAGGGCGCCCTCCTCACACACGGGCACGGATGGATAAAGGCCGGGAGGATAGATGCAGATGTGGTTGTCATGGGCCACTGCCACCCTGCCGTGGCCTTTGTGGATGAGTTCTCCAGGACCAGCAAAGAGCCGGTGTGGATCAGGGCGCAGTTCAATGAAGGGATAAAAGAGCATTACGCTGTTGAGGAGCCGCCTGAGCTCATAGTCATGCCCGCCTTCAACGACCTAATAGGCGGCGTGGCCTTTAACAGAGGGCTGGAGGGCCAGCCCATCGGCCCCTATTTCAAATCCCGCATGGTCGATCTGGAGGATGCCCGCGCATATCTCCTTGACGGAACAGACCTCGGCACACTATCTGATCTAGAGGCTGCCCACAAAAAAACCGATTAAGGCAAGAAGCATCGCCTTTTTGATATGTCTCTGCGCCGAAGAGGCCTTTTCCGCAGGCGATCGAAGCAGGTCTTTCATGGACCTGAGGAGAAGGATGTCCCCGGCCACGATGAATGGGGTGTAGAGGAAACCGGCAAAACCCATCGTATACGGTAGCGGGCTCAATAGAATGGTTGCGGCCAGGAGGATCATGGCAATCGCCCCCGACGCCTTAAAACCATATTTCACAGGCAGCGTTTCCAGGACGCTTGCATCGCCTTCGTAGTCTTCAATGTCCTTTACGATCTCCCGCGCGGTGTTTATGAGGAGGGCTATGAAGACGAGGAGGAGAGTGGGCCGGGGGTTCTCTGCCACAAGGCCGCCGAAGAGGAAGGGCGATGCCACGAGATAGCTTACGGTCAGGTTCTTCGTGAAGCCGCCCTCCCGCTTTATGGCCGCCCCATAGAGATAGAGGAGGGCCGTGTTGAAGAGGGCCAGCAGCATGGCAGGGAGGTTTATGAAGGCTGAGAGGGCCACCCCGGCTGTGAAGAGGAGCAGGGCATATCTGTGGGCGCCTCCCCGTGTGATCAGGCCGGAGGGCAGCGGGCGATAGGGACGGTTCACCCTGTCAATATCGTAGTCGAAATAGTCGTTTACCGTGTTCCCGGCTCCGCATATCAGGAAGGCGGCGGCCACAGCCAGCAGGAGCCCGGCTCCGGACACGTTTGAAGCAGCGATCCGCGCGCCTATGAAGACGGCGAACCCGGCCATGAGACAGTTCAGCGGGCGCAGAACCGCGATATAGCCTCGCATGATCTCGTCCCTCGCATGAGGACAATATAAACGCTTCGCCTGCCTTCCTTTATAATCCGGCCTATGGCATAAATCTAAATATCTTGGCAGGTAAAGTGGCTTCAAAAACATGGTGGATGAGATGAGCGGCTCTGAAGAGATGGAAACAGCCATAAAGGCGGCGAGAGAAGCGGGCAGAATCCTCATGTCATGGTACGGCCGGACACATGTGACATACAAGAAGGACAGGAGCATCGCGACCGAGGCTGACCTGGAGTCTGAAAGGACCATAAAATCAATCCTGACCCAGGCCTTCCCTGAGCACTCCTTCCTCGGCGAGGAATCAGGGCTGGAAAAGAGGGATGGCGAGTACACATGGGTGGTTGACCCATTAGACGGGACCACGAACTACACCATCAAAAACCCCTATTTCGCGGTGTCCATCGCCCTCGTGCATCGGGAGGAGCCTGTCCTCGGCGTTGTCTACTATCCTGTTGCAGAGGAGCTCTTCACCGGTGAAAAGGGAAAAGGCGCCGCACTCAACGGACGGGAAATCGAGGTGTCGAAAAAGGAGGTGGTCGGGGAATCGGTTGTCACCTTCTGCAACAACCGCAGCGAATCCTCGATCAGGCGGATGGCCCGGATATTCCTTGATATGAAGCTGGTCACAAACAAGCTCAGGCAGCTTGGCGCAGGGGCACTTGAGCTCTGCTATGTGGCATCCGGCAGGACCGAGTCCTTCCTCACGCCTGATGTGAACCCCTGGGATGTGGCTGCAGGCACGGTGATCGTGAGAGAGGCCGGCGGCATGGTGACGGACTTCGAGGGAAGGCCCTTCACAACAGCCTCCAGGGACATCCTAGCGTCAAACGGTCTTGTACACCGGGAGCTCCTTGAGATAGTGAAGGGCAAGTAAGGGGGTTCAGGTGGTGTACTCGGCATTCACCTTCACATAGCTGTGGCCGAGGTCGCATCCAAAAGCTGTTGCAGTGTATTGGCCTGCGCCGAGGTCTATGATGAATCGGAACTCTCTGCCTTTGAAGACCTCTGCCGCCGCTTTGAGCTCAGCGCTGCCCTTCAGGGCGACTCCCACACCATCCCTTACAAGCGGCACATCACGCTCCTCGTTTTTCACACGGAGGCTCAATTTCGACGCCTCAAACTCCGCACCAGAGTACCCCACCGCAGCTATGACCCTGCCCCAGTTCGGGTTCTCGCCGAAGACAGCTGTCTTCACAAGGGTCGAGCCTGCAACGGCCCTCGCGGCGCGTTTGGCGTCTTCAGGGGACCTTGCGCCCCGTATCTCCACCTCAAAGAGCTTGGTCGCCCCCTCGCCGTCGCGCACTATCATCCGTGCAAGGTCGGTGCACACCCCTTCAAGGGCAGACCTGAGATCCTCGTTTATGCCATTGTTCCCGGCCTTTCCATTGGCGAGCAAAACAACCATGTCATTTGTGCTTGTGTCGCCGTCCACAACAGCCATGTTGAAGCTCTTTTCAACGGCCTCACCAAGGAGGGCATCCGCCTCCTCCGGGCTCAGACGGGCATCGGTCATGATAACAGCGATCATGGTGGCATGGCGCAGCTGCGGCGCAATCATCCCAGCGCCCTTTGCAATGCCTGTGATGCGCACTGTCCTGCCGTCCACCACAGCAGTCCTGGAGGAGACCTTTTCAAAGGAGTCGGTGGTCCGCATGGCGTCAGCGGCCGCTGTGATGCCATTATCATCGGAGTTTAAGCCGGCAGAAACGTCATCAATCAAACGCCGGATCTCATCCATGTCAAGAGGCTGTCCGATGATGCCTGTGGAGTTCACGATCACATCCTCTGCCCTCATGCCAAGGGCGGCCGCCGTCTGCCCGGCCATGGCGCGGGCATCTTCCACACCCCGCTGGCCTGTGAAGGCGTTGGCGTTCCCAGAGGATATGACCACGGCACGGGCCTTCCTGTCCCTGCCATGCTCTATGGACACTTCAAGGGGGGCGGCCCTGATCCTGTTGGCGGTGACCATGAGCGAGCACGTCGCCTCCTCTTCAGACGCAACAATGGCAACACCGTATTTCCCACCACGCTTCCCGCCAGCAAGAAAACCGGGGACAGAGATATCCTTGGAATTAGCCATGCTCATCTCATAGGATATCATTTGATTTAAAACTTCTTACCACCCGTTCCAGTGCACTATCTCTTCAATGGGCAGCCGGGGCGTGGCAAGGGGCTCTTCATCTGGATAGCCGACCGGGATTATCCCGATGGGGATGGCTGTCTCCGGTATCCCTAGGAGCCTTCCCACCCTCTCTTCGTCGAAGGCCCCCACATAGCATGTGCCAAGCCCCTCCTCTGTGCATGAGAGCATGAGGTTCTCAGCGGCGAGCGCTGCGTCAAGGATCGAATACAGCCCTGCGCCCCGGCGGCCGTATTTTGCGGCGCTTCTTGCCATGTTGGCGCAGACCACTATCACCACCGGCGCCTCTGCTATGAATCTCTGGTCGAGGGAGGCCCTTGCAATCTCCTCCTTTGCCCCGGGGTCTGTGACGATTATGAAGTCCCGTGCCTGCAGATTGCCTGCGCTGGGCGCCTGATTTGCATCCTCAAGGATTTTAAGAAGTTTTTCCCTCTCCACATCTTGGGCCCTGTATCTCCTGATGCTGTGTCTATTGAAAATGGCCTCTCTCAACTCCAATGTATCCCTCCCGAAAAGGCCCTCTTTGTCTCAGGCCCTTGGAAGCCCGGTCTCGTTTACGATGATCACGTCCTTGATCGCCTTCACAGCGTTGAATGGGATGTAGATCTCGCCAAAGTCGTTTGTCTTGAAAAGCCTCACATCAACCTCGTTCGAGGGCTTCACCACAAGCATGGTGATCTTCCCTGAGCGGGTCTCCAGAGAAAGGTCAACAAGCTTTCCTATAACAGTGCCCCGATCACTCACCACATTCCTCGTTAAAAGCGCCTTGCTCTCGATTGTTGTCATAGGTTTACCTCCTGTTCGATTATCTATAAATAATTAATGCTATTTAAACCCTTAGACACTATGAAGATACCCTATCTCGGACCTATCAGCCTTTCCTGGTGCCGGGCGTGCAATGTCCCTGTGCTCGCTGAAAGATGCGGCGTCTGCGGCGGCCCGACAGAGAAGGTGCCCATAACGCCGCCCGGCGATATACGCCCCGCCTTTGAAAGGGACATTGAGCTGATAAACGAGGCCGCCATCTCCCAGTTCGGCTCCCCGCTGATAAAAGATGAGCGGGTTGTTCTTCTTAACAGCGTGCCGGGCTTTGACAGGTTCGACGAGGTCATAGTGGACGGTGTTGTGGCAGGCGCCCTCAGATATGATGTGAAGAGGCTCTGCTATGAGTTCATGCCCGGTGTGGAAGGCGGAAACAGGATATGGAACGGCGGCGGGAAGGGTTTTGTCAGGGTGGCGGTGGATGCGGCGGCGTTCATACTGCGCGGCGCAAGCGTGCTTATGCCCGGGGTGGTGGACTTTGACAGGGAGATCCAAGCAGGGCAGGAGGTGCTCGTTGTATGCGAGGATTCGGTCATAGCAGTCGGAAAGACGCGGTTCTCCGGGGAGGAGGCGGCCAAAGCCCGGAAGGGCATGTTCGTCAAGGTTCGGAGGCGGCTTGTGGAGGACGGCGCCCACATACCTGAAGGCGGGCAGGGCTGGGGCCTTGTGGTTGAGGCAAACAGAGAGGTCATTGAGAGATACGAGAAAGAAGCCCTCCAGTTCATACGCCGGAGTGTGGAGCGCAAGGATCTGCCTGTTGTCGTGTCCTTCAGCGGCGGCAAGGACAGCCTTGCCACCCTCCTTCTTGTGAGGAAGGTTGTGGAGCCAAAGGTGCTCTTTGTGGACACAGGCGTGGAGTTCCCAGAGACAACGGAGTATGTGGAGCGGATGGCCGACGCCCTCGGCCTTGACCTGATCATAACCAGGGCGGGGGACCGTTTCTGGAAAGGCCTAAGCGTGTTCGGGATGAGCGGCCGCGACTACCGCTGGTGCTGCAAGGTGTGCAAGCTCGGTCCTGTGGCCAAGGTCATGGATGAGCGGTTTCCACAGGGCGTCCTGAATTTCATCGGCCAGAGGAGGTATGAGTCGCTTGTGAGGTCGAGGAGCCGGAGGATGTGGAGGAACAGATGGCTTCCAAGGCAGCTCTGCGCAAGCCCCATCCAGAGCTGGAGCGCCCTCCATGTGTGGCTCTATCTTATGAAGGAGGGTGTGGATGTGAACCCCCTGTATCATCGCGGCCTGGAGCGCATCGGCTGCTGGCCCTGTCCGTCGTCGTCCCTTGCCGAGGTTGAGGCGTTGAAGGAGCTCTACCCAGGGCTGTGGCAGGGCTTTGTAGAGAGATTGTCTGCCAGCGGGCTCTCAGATGAGGAGATCAAATATGGTTTCTGGCGCTGGCAGCATCTTCCAAAGGGGCAGCAGGGACTTGCAGAGGAGCTTGCTGTTGCGGCCGGGCGGCGAAGAAGGGGCCGGAGCCTTATGTCTCCCGATCGGGAGAGGGCCAGGAACATAGCCGGGGCGCTTGGGACCGATGTGACCGAGGATGTCATTGCCCGCTCCACCCTGTGTCTCGGATGCGGTGTCTGCCTTGGCCACTGCGAGCATGGGGCCATTGAGTTCCGCGGCGGGCGGGTGTGGCTGAACTCGAGGTGCCGGGGCTGCGGGAGGTGTCATGGAAGGTGCCCCATCGTTAAGTATTTATATGAAAAGAATATAATTAATAATCATGATAGTTAGGGACATCATGCACCAGGCAACGATCGTCCACCCCCAGATGACCGTTTCAGAAGCAGCAAAGCTGATGAGAAAAAAAGACATCGGCTCGCTCCTAGTCAAAAGAGACGAAGGGAAATGGGGCGTCGTCACAGAACGGGACATACTCAACAAGATAGTGGCAGAAGACCTAAACCCCACAAAAGTGAAGGTCAAAGAGATCATGACAGACCTGAAATACACAATCAACGCAGACTCACCCATAGAAGAGGCAAGCGAGATATTCAACACACACCACATAAGACGCCTCCCGGTGGTCGAAAAAGGCAACATCGTCGGCATCATAACATCACGAGACGTTGCAAAAAGATGGATATTCACACACTTCAGAAGAAAGGTCGAATACTCACGCATATCAGGACGGCACATAAGATAGAGGCATTTCCAATTTTTTTTGCTGTTGATAGGCTACCCTGATAGATATTGTCCATTACCAACACGGCAGAGACCCCGATAAAAGGCATCAGGCCTCAATGTGACGGGTCCATTTCTCCAGGTAATGGAAAATCAAGGTGGAGATTCGAACAGCTTTACAGCTCGAATCTGACGAAAGCTCGATAGTGGTGAAACCCAAAATTTAGGCAAACCTTGTGGTATACCAATTCCGGTTGATCCTGCCGGAGGTCACTGCTATTGGAGTTCGACTAAGCCATGCGAGTCAAGAGTTCTTCGTGAACTCGGCGGACTGCTCAGTAACACGTGGGTAATCTACCCTCGGGTCAGGGATAACCCCGGGAAACTGGGGATAATACCTGATAGGTGAAGATGTCTGGAAGGATGCTTCGCCCAAAGCTCCGGCGCCCGAGGATGAGCCTGCGGCCGATTAGGTAGTTGGCGGTGTAACGGACCACCAAGCCTATGATCGGTACGGGTGGTGAGAGCCATAGCCCGGAGATGGGGGCTGAGACACGGCCCCAGGCCCTACGGGGCGCAGCAGGCGCGAAAACTCCGCAATGCGCGAAAGCGTGACGGGGGAACTCCAAGTGCCCTGCCTTCGGGTAGGGCTTTTGACCAGTGTAAGAAGCTGGTCGAATAAGTGCTGGGTAAGACCGGTGCCAGCCGCCGCGGTAACACCGGCAGCACAAGTGGTGACCGCTTTTATTGGGCCTAAAGCGTCCGTAGCCGGTCTGGTAAGTCCTTGGGTAAATCCTCAGGCTCAACCTGAGGAATTCCGGGGATACTGCCAGACTAGGAGTTGAGAGAGGTCAGAGGTACCTCCGGGGTAGGGGTGAAATCCGATAATCCTGGGGGGACCACCAGTGGCGAAGGCGTCTGACTAGAGCAAGCTCGACGGTGAGGGACGAAAGCCAGGGGCGCGAACGGGATTAGATACCCCGGTAGTCCTGGCCGTAAACGCTGCGCGCTAGGTGTTACGTCCTCTACGGGGGGGCGTAGTGCCGAAGAGAAGTTGATAAGCGTGCCGCCTGGGAAGTATTACCGCAAGGTAGAAACTTAAAGGAATTGGCGGGGGAGCACCACAAGGGGTGGAGGCTGCGGTTCAATTGGATTCAACGCCGGGAAACTCACCGGGGGAGACGGCACAATGATGGCCAAGCTGATGACTTTGCCTGAGGAGCCGAGAGGAGGTGCATGGCCGTCGTCAGCTCGTACTGTGAAGCGTCCTGTTAAGTCAGGCAACGAGCGAGACCCGTGCCCTTAGTTGCCACATTCTCCCTGCGGGGGGAATAGCACTCTAAGGGGACCGCCAGTGATAAACTGGAGGAAGGTGCGGGCGACGGTAGGTCAGTATGCCCCGAATCCCCCGGGCTACACGCGGACTACAATGGATGGTACAAAGGGCTCCGACTCCGAGAGGAGAAGGAAATCCCCAAAGCCATTCTCAGTTCAGATTGTGGGTTGCAACTCACCCACATGAAGCCGGAATCCCTAGTAATCGCGTGTCATCATCGCGCGGTGAATATGTCCCTGCTCCTTGCACACACCGCCCGTCAAGCCACCCGAGTGGAGCTCGGTCGAGGCTACGTCCACCGGGCGCAGTCGAGTCTGGGTTCCGCGAGGAGGGTTAAGTCGTAACAAGGTAACCGTAGCGGAAGCTGCGGTTGGATCACCTCCTGTGCAATAGAAAAACACCACAAGGCACGCCTGAAGATTGGGCACCTAAACTATCGAGCCCAAAAGCCCGTGGCTTGAGCTACACACCCACTGTCCAAGTAAAGCTTTAAAAAGAACCAAGGCAAATAAGCCAAAAAAA
>RFHW01000145.1 GCA_003695745.1 Methanobacteriota archaeon
CCCCCTTTTTATAAAGGGGGTCCCTTATCCGTCACACGGATAATATTAGCAAAGCTAATAAGACCCATCCTAAACCCGATTCTCCCTCTCAGCCGAATCTCCATGCGATTGTAAAGAGCATGAGCCGGAGTGGAACGCACTTCGCCCACGGCAAATTCCAGATGGAAAGAAGGGGCAGAGCCTCCTGGGTTGTGGAAGAAAGATCTGCTGCAAAAAGAACCCGATTTCGGCGAAGCCGAAATCTCCAAATGTATTTTTCGACCACGTTTTTGCGGCAGTCAAATCCCTTGGGATGAAGACTGGCGGAAAAGGGTGGAGGGTTCAAATCCCATCCTCGGCGCTGCAATCCACCTTTGTGTAAAGGTGTCTTGCTCACCCACCAAACCCGATTTCGCCTTCGACAAATTCTCCGTTTGAGTCTGGACGAAAACGGAGCGGAGGTAGCACGCTAGGAGGTGGAACCTCCTGCGTAGTCGCTCGACACCGGTTTTTTTAATCCAATCGCTGAAAGGCGGTTGGAGCGGGGTGAGTGGCTTAGCGAAGGATGGGAGTGGGAATTTCCTCTGGTTCACTTCCTTTAGCTCACCACGCTCAGGCCGTTCACTTTCTTCACTTCGATGATCCGGTCTGCCGATTCCTCGAACTCCTTGTCGTGGGTGACGACTATGGTCTGCGGTATGGTGGCCAGGCGTTTGATGATGTCCACAAGCTCTCTTCGGCGCTGGCTGTCGAGGTGGATGGTGGGCTCGTCGAGGATGATGAGCTCCATCACCGGTCCGCTGAGGGCCTTTGAGAGGCCGACGCGGAGTGCGAGGGCCGCTGCTATGCGCTCGCCGCCGCTGAGCATGTCGATGGACTCCTCGCCGTCTGGGCCGTGGACCTTGAGGCTGAAGTCCTCTGTGAGGGTCACATCAGAATAGGGGAGGTTGAAGTGGAGGAAGACCTCCCGTGTGTACTCCTCGATAAGCGGTTTGGCCTCAAGGCGAAGCCTTTTTTGCAGCCTGTCCTTGTGGAAGATGTCCCGTATCTTTTCAAGAAGCCCTTTGAAGCGCAGCAGGTCTTTTCTCTCCCTGAGCAGGGCCTTTTTTCTGGCCATCTCTTCTTTTAGCTCGGAGATGCGCCTCTCCTTCTCCTCTGCCGATGACCTGAGGGCCGCCATCCTCTCCCTTAGGTCTGTGAGGGCGGACTGGATCCTCTTCTCCTCCCTTCGGGCATCTTCGATCTCTGCGTCTACGGAGCCGGCTGTCAGGCCGAGCTTGGCCGCCTCTTTATCTGCCTCTACTCTGAGGGTCTTCACCTTCTCCTCCAGACTGGCGGCCCTGGAGAGGAGCCCTTCCTTCTCGGGCAGGTTCTTTCGCAGGAAACCGAGGGCCTCCTTATATGTGTCCCTCACCTTCTCGAGGCTGGAAAGCCTCTTTTCAAGGGCCTGCATCTTCTCCAAGAGCGGCGGGAGCCCGGCAAGGGCTGAGCGGTCTTTCTTCAGCCTTTCGCTGAGCTCTGAGATCTTTTTCTCCCCCTCGGCCAGCCACCGCTCTCGGTCCCTTGCAGCCTCCACGTTTATCTTCCCAATGGAGCCCCTTCTCCCTTCAAGCTCCCTTGTCCTCCTCTTCCATCCTTCAAGCCTTTCTGCCGCGGCCTCAAGGGCCTTCTCAAGGGATGCGGCCTCGGAAGAATAGCTGCTCATGAGCTCTTTTCTATGCCTCTCTGTAAGCTCCCTCCCGCAGACCGGGCATGTGCCAGAGGCCTCCTCAAGCTCTGAGATGGCCTTTCTCAATGACTCAAGGGCGGCCTTCTTCTCAGCAGCCTCCCTCTGGGCCTTCTCAACCTCCTCCCTTGCCTCTGTGAGCAGCCTTTCAACCTCCTCTGCAGCAGATGTGGCGGCCTTCTCAAGCTCATCGAGCGTGGTGATGGGCTTCCCATGGACTTCTGCCGCGGCGGCAAAGACATGCTCAAGCTCCTTTCTCAGCGAGGCGAGCCTTTTCCTTTCATCTTCGATCTCCTTCTCTGTCTGCGCCGCCTGTTTCTTGAGGAGGTCATATCCATGGACCTTCTCCCTCAGCCCGGCGATCTCCTTTTCCAGGCGGCCGGCCTCCTTCGCCCCCTCCTCCGACGCCTTGAGCTCTTGCTCATAGGCCCTGATCCTTTCAAGACGGTCCCTAAGATGCTCAAGCTCAAGGGAGGCCCTCTTCAACCTCTCCATCCTCTCCCTGATCCCTTCAATGGCCCTGATCCTCTGGCCCGCCTCCACCGCCTTCCTCTCCACCTCCTTCACCTCCCCCTCCATGGCTGAGAGCCTGGAGCGTATCTCCTTTACGGCCTCTCTCTCCCGTTCCATGGCCGCCTTTTTCTCCTCAAGCTCCTCTGGCACCCGTGAGAGCTCGTCAGCCTTCCTCTCAAAGGGCCTGATCACCTCAAGAAGGCCGCGGTAGGCCCTCTCCACATCCTCGGCGCCGATGAGCCTGCCTATATGCCTTTTTCGAGTTGAGGCGTCAGCTGCAAGAAGACTGTCAATCTCTCCCTGCTTGATATAGACGGCGCTTGTGAAGAGCTCGCCGTTCATCCCGAGGATGGACTCCACCTCGCCTGTGACCTCCCTCTCACCCTTGGCAAGGAGCCTCTCCCCATCGCCTTCCAGGAGATAGAGATAGGATTCTGCCCCCCGTTTCACATCACGCCTTCGCCTGACCCGGTAGCCTCTTCCGTTGGAGTGAAAGGTCACTGACACCTCTCCCTCCGTCTTCCCCAGGGATATGAGCTCGTCCACGCCAACGCCGTCGGGCTTCTCCTTGAAGAGGGCGAAGCTCACGGCCTCAAGGATCGATGTCTTCCCGGCTCCGTTATCGCCTATGATTACGGTTGTGCCCTGCCCCAGGCTGAGCCTTGTGTCCCTGTGGCTCCTGAAATTCCTGAGGCGCACCTCATCGATAATCATCTCAAAGCCCCTTCCTTCCACCGCCCATAGAAATCCTCCGCCAGACTGACGGCGCCATCGCCATCACCCCTTGAAAGACTCCTGAAGAGGTCGTAGGCAAAGGCCTTCTCAGCCTCGTCCAGCCCCTCGGCAGCATCGTAGATGAGCTCCCTTATGTCCAGGACAGGTGTTCTTGGACGGGCCTCCTCCACCTTGAAAAGACCTCTCTTCACAGCAAGATGGAGCGTCATCCCTGAGACCTCCCTTTTCAGCCTGTCATAGAGTACGCTGAAACCCTTCTCTGACTGGATGGTGACAGATGCAACAGGCCGTTTATGGCCAAGGCCTTCAAGAGCTTTTTTCAGCGCATCCACATCCTCCTCTGAGGCGACCTCGGTCCTCACGAAAGGACGGACACCGCCGAGGCTCATCCGACGCGGCTCCATGTCATCGGTATCAACAAGAAGGAACCCTTTGCCCTCTCTCTCCCAATCCCCGGCCTCCTCGATCCGCCATATCTCTGTGGACCCCGGATAACAGACCCGTGTACCCTTCACATCCTCCTCGATGCGGCTGTGCACATGCCCAAGGGCAAGGTAGTCAAACCCCATGGGGAGCTCGCCTGCAGAGAGCTCGTGTCCAAAGGGCAGATACCTGTCAACGCCCTGATGGAGCATGAGCAGACGCCTCTTATACTGTGCCGCCTCTTTTTCCAGGCCCGCCATGTTCTCAAGGAGCACGGCCCGATAGCTCCTGGGAAGATAGGGCACGCCGCCTATGAAGACATCGTCAACGACCACGCTGGGGTTCTCCATGGTAAGCACCGAAACACCGTCGAAGATGGCATGAGGCGCCATGCTACCACGGCGCATGATCATGTCATGGTTGCCCGGTATCATCACCACCCTGACACCCTTCTCAAGGAGGCGTTTGATCCCCTTCTTCGCCTCCACAAGGGCCCTGATAGGCGGCCGCGGCTCGTCAAAGAGGTCGCCAGAGTGCACCACAAGCTCCACGCCTTCGGTGATCATCAGCTCCACAGCCTCATGCCAGGCGCGGTAGAAATCCAGCTCCCTCTCCTCAAGATTGAACTGCCTGTAGCCGAGATGGGTGTCAGCGATGTGGGCGAAGAGCATAAGTGTAAAACTGCAGTTATGCGTTAAAAATATTCACATAAGGCGGGGGAAATCTTTTTTATCCCTCCACAGACAGAATCGTCTCCATGGACATCTCGGTCATCGTGCCCACCCTCAACGAGGAGGAGAACATAGAGGCATGCCTCGCATCCATATACTCACAGGAAACAGACCTTGAATATGAGGTCATCGTGAGCGACGGGGGGAGCGAGGACCGGACGGTGGAGCTGGCAAGGAACTTCACAGACCTCATCGTGGTCTCAGACCGCCGGGGCACAGGGATACAGCGCAATGAAGGCGCAACGCTTGCATCGGCCGACCACCTCCTCTTCCTGGACGCCGACACCCTCCTCCTCTCTGACTACCTGGAAAGGGCGCACAGAAAGTTCGTGGAGGACCCCGGGCTCCTGGCCTTCAGCGGGAGCTTCATCTTCCCAAACCGCACGCCCAAGCTCATCTTCACAGAGAAGGTGATGAACAGCTATTTCCGCGCCAGAAGCAGGCTGGGAAGAGCGACCCTCCCAGGATTCAACATCAACATCAGAAAAGAGGTCTTTGAAAGGATCGGAGGTTTCAGGGACGTCCCCCTTGAGGACATCGAGCTCTCCATCAAACTGAGAGATGCCGGCACGATCAGATACTTCCCGGACCTCTATGTAATCACCTCGTCGCGAAGACTCGAGAAGATGGGGCTTCTTGGCTCCATCAGATACTACATCGAGATGGATCTGGCCCGGAGGGAGCCCTTCTTCAGAGACGCCCTCCTCTACGGCGGCTACTTCTCCTGCAGGGTCAAAGGCTCAGACATCCAGCAGATCTTTGAAAAGGCCTTCACAGACATAGAGAGAGAAAGACACCTGGATTTCTCTGTAAAAGAATACATCAAGCAAAAGCTGGACCTCCTCCCCGAGATAAAAAGCATCTCACCAACAGGCCTCCTCAAAGACACCCTCGCCACATCCACATCCATAGCAGACATCGGCTTCAGAGAAAGGATAGAGAGGATCGACGCAGACAGGGCGGTGGCCATGATCAAGGAAAAGATCAGGGCGCTCAAAGAAAAAACCCAGATCAAAAACCGATAGAAAAGAGAGGCCACGCCACCCTCGTTAAATATAAATAAGACCCAGCCAAGCCACAAACCACCTTACTTCGGGCTCCGGTAGTGTAGCACGGCCAATCATATCGGACTTTCAATCCGATGACTCGGGTTCAAATCCCGACCGGAGCACTGCACTTTTTCTTTTATGGAAAAGAAAACCTGCGCTAAAAGAAAACCCGATTTCAGCCGAAGCTGAAATCTCCAACATATATTTTTCCGGCCGCGCTTTTGCCGAAGCTGCAGCGAATAAGCGCACAGCGAGGTAAAAGGGCGGAGGCTTCAAGCTCCCAGATGGAGCGCCGAAGACTGGAAAAAGGTGGATCGCTCGAGACACGATTAATCTGTCCCCCAAAGAAAACCGATTCTCCCCTTTGGTCGGTCTCCGGGGATGTGTCTGTCAGGGTGTGAGACCGCTTTTATGATGTGCCAGCCAAGGGTATCGTCTTTATCGATTGATGAGCTATGAAGGTGGGATTCCCAGTCACAGGCCTCTCCTCAAAGGAGGTGCAAAAGCTTATTAACAATGCCGCCAAGGTAAGCTTCGGTTTCAATGGGAAAGAAGATCCTCCTTGTTGACGATGAGCCAGAGATACGCACCCTCTACAAGAAGATGCTGGAAAAAGAAGGCTACACTGTCTCAACTGCCAAGGACGGGAGGGATGCCCTTGAGAAGGTTGCCGCTGACAGGCCGGATCTCATTATCCTGGATATTATGATGCCTGGGATGGATGGCTGGGAGGTGTCCAAAAAGATAAAGACAGACCTTGCCACAAAGGACATACCTGTGGTCATCCTCTCTGTTAAGGCTGGGATCACTGAGAAGGTGAAAAGCATTGAAGAGTCCCTTGCAGAGAGGCATCTTGGAAAGCCTGTGGGGCGCTCTGAGCTGATCAGCACTGTTAAGGCCCTTCTAGGCGAGTTCTAGCCCTCCTCCATCCTCTTTGAGAGTTTTCTTTTTATCTCTTCCAGGCTCTTTGGCTCTTCTTCTGTAAGCTCTCCCAGCTCGTCTTTTACAGGGGCCATGTCTTTGAAGGCCTTTTTCTGTTTTTTGAACACCGGGTCTTCCATGGGGTCTCACTTCACCAGCTTCAGCACGTCGGCCTTTGTCACGATGCCTGAGAGCCTTTCCCGATCCACTACGAGGACGCAGGGGTTATGCTCCACCAGGTTTGAGAGCGTCTCCACATCTGTGTCGGCTGTGACGATGGGGAATCCGCTGCCCATTATATCTGCCACCTTCATGGATGAGAGCTCTGATAGGTCCTTACCGGAGGTCAGCTCATGAATGACCTGCGTCTCTGATATGCTCCCTACCTGCACCCCCTTTCTGACAACTGGCATCTGGGAGATGTTGTGCTCCTCCATGAGCTTGGAGGCCTTCTTCAGGGAGTCTTCGGGGGAGACCGTTATCACCGGGGCGCGCATAAGCTCCCGTGCAGTGACCCTCTCTGTTTTCTCGCCCTCTTTTAAGGCGCCGAGGATCTTTTTCAGTGTTGAGAGCCTTGGGTCTATGGCCCCTTTCTCTATCCTCGCGATCAGGGACTGGCTCACCTTTGCCTTCCTGGCAAGCTCGGTCTGGGTCAGCCCTATCCTGAGCCTGTACTGCCTCAGCTCTTCAGGCGAGGGGACGTTGTACATGGGGCGACATTATACTTTAACAGATATAAATTTAATCCAGGATATGCTCCATGGTCATAGCTATTTTATCCTGGACTCGATGGTCTCTGCATATCCCTTCACCTCAGCCTCGTCCAGGCCCCTTCCGATCTTGGACACGGAGAGGCTCACAAAGACATCCTGCTTGTAGAAGAACACCCTGTATGTGACCTCCACCTCATAGTCCGGATGAGGCTTCACGCTCTTGCCCATGACCCCTGACTCGTTTATCTCAAGGTCGATGAGCTTGTATCCCTCGCCCTTCATCTCCGCTTCAAGGCCCCGGAGCCTGTCCTCAAAGTATTTCTTGGATGTCCTGTTGGCATCGTATTTGGAGATGGAGCTGGATATCTCCTTCTCCACCAGGGTAGCGTTCTTTCCAGCCGCCTCGAAATCCTTTTTCAGCACAATGCGGTGGTTCTCAAGCCATCCCTGTCTCTCAAGCTCCTCTGCAAGGGAGGAGTTGCCTGCGGCAAACTCCAGAGGGTCTTTGATTGTGCCTGAAAGAAGGGGGTCGAGATAGAAACCGCCGCCCAGGTCGCCTGCCTTCAGGTTCATCTCCGCAGGGGTCCTGTTGGTGGGGGTGATCGGCTCTGATTCAGAGAGGCTTGAGCCGTCCCCCTCATCCACACCTGCTATGACGATCTCCTTCGGAGGCTCCGCCTTTTTTTCAAAGGGCCAGAGGCTCTGGCTCTTCAGATAAAAGCCGCCCGCCCCAGCTGTGACCACAAGGCTCACAAGACCGATGGCGAGCATCTTCTTGGCATTTTCCTCATCCACGCCTTTAATGGAGAAGTATGCCACGACGCCGCCCAGGATGTTGAAGAGAACTGGGACGATGAACCAGTATTTTGAGAAAGGCGGCTCATCGGCGCGTCTCAGCGGGCGGTAGAGCTCGCCTGAGGGTTCCGGAGGTGGCCGAGGCGTTATTGACGGACCGGGGGCTGTGGGTCTTGAAGGAGGTGGTGGCGGAGCCGCCTTCTCCACCTTCTCAGCTGCCTGCGCTCCGGACTGGTCAAAGGCCCCGGACCGCGCCTTCTCCACAAGGTCTTTCTTGATACTCTGGAACTCCTCAAGGGATATCTCACCCCTTTTGAAGGCCTTTAGCGCCTGCTCAAGCTCGGCCTTGACCTTCCTTTTGACCTCTTCCGAAAGCTCGATTGTGCCCTCTTTTTTAGGTGGGCCCGGTCTCTTTGCCTTCTCAGCCGGCTCAGATGCAGGGATCCTGGCCCCGCATTTGCCGCAGAAGAGATCGCCCTTCCTGTATTTTTCGCCACACTTCTCACAAACTCCCATGGTTCTTCCTCTTTTTCATTGAAATGCGCCTGCATATGAGGTATGCCGCTGCAGCCGCTCCAAAGCCGTTGTCGATGTTCACCACCGTTACACCCGGTGAGCATGACTGGAGCATTGCCATGAGCGCCGACTCGCCGCCGCCGCCATATCCGTAGCCCACAGAGGTCGGGACCCCTATAACCGGGATGTCCACAAGGCCCTTGACCACAGAGGGCAGCGCCCCTTCCATGCCGGCCACCACGATGGCCACGTCCGCATCCTCCTCGGCCATCCTCTCCAGACAGGGGAAGACCCGGTGAAGCCCTGCAACGCCCACGTCATAGCCTGTTATAACAGCGCAGCCCAGCTCCTCCAGGACCAGGCGCGCCTCCTCTGCCACAGGGATGTCTGATGTGCCTGCCGCAAGGAGGCCCACCCTCCCAATGACAGCGGTCCTCCCAGGCTCTTTTTTCAGGATGGCCGTCCCCGCCTTTCTGTTGAGGTTTTTATGCGCCTCTATCCCCTCCAGCCTCTCAAAATGCCCTTCCCCTGCCTTGGTGACTATGACCCTGCCTTTTTTCTCCAGAAGCCTCCTGGCAAGGAGCTCCACGTCCTCAGGGCTCTTTCCCTTTGCAAGAATCACCTCAGGTATGCCTGTGGCAAACTCCCTTTCAAGGTCCAGTTTTGCGACGCCGCCCACATGGAGCGTCCGTCTCTTCAGCGGGTCTTTTGAGCCCTTCATCCCTTTAGGTTATGGACAGGGAGGTTTATAAAGTTGATTAAACACATCTGTCCATGAGAGGGTCGTCATATGCCCCTTCCAACCCCCCAAAATATATAAATATAATGAATTTGAGTATGGAGCGTCTGTTTATCTTGGATTTATAACAGGAGGACTGTCGTTGTATAAAACAATAAAGATTGAAGATGTGGTAAGGGTGCCACCGCACCGTTTTGGAGAGCCGCTGAAAGAGGTGATAGAGGATATCCTCAGGCACGGCTATGAGTATAAAGGTGGCGTCGTCGGGGGCTATGAAGGCCTTCTGGACAGGGATCTTGGAGTGATACTTGCTGTCACCGACGTGGAGTCCATTGAGGAGGGCCGGATCATCCCAAATGACGGGGCCTCATACCATAAGACCGTCTTCAACGCCATCGTCTTCAAACCCGAGCTTCATGAGGTGCTTGACTGCGAGGTTGTGGACGTGGTGGAGTTCGGCGCCTTTGTGCGCTTCGGCCCCATAGACGGTCTTGTCCATGTGTCGCAGATCGCAGATGACTACATATCCTATGATGAGAAGAGGGCGGCGCTCATCGGCAAGACCACCAACAAGGTTTTGGAGGTGGGTGACAGGGTGCGGGCGAGGATTGTGGCCATGAGCGCCAGCCCTGAGGGCCAGCGCGAAGGCAAGATAAACCTCACCATGAGACAGGCCAATCTGGGTAAGTTCGAGTGGATCGCCGAGGAGAAGAAGAAAAAGGAGGAGAAGGCCCCAAAGGAGAAGAAAGGGGAGAAGAAGGAGAAAGAGGTAAAGGATGAAGCTTAATGCCTGTAAGGAGTGCAAGAAGCTAACAGAGCTTGACATCTGCCCCGTGTGCAAGGGGCGCACCACCCCCCACTGGGTCGGTTTTGTGGCTGTGGCTGATCCTGAGAGGTCTGAGATCGCGAAGAAGATGGGGATCGCTACCAAAGGAAAATTTGCGCTGAAGGTCAGGTAAGTGAAGGACATTAAACTCCCTGAGGAGATGAGAGCCACATTGAAAAAGCCCCTTGGGCAGCTCATCAAAGGCGATGGCAAGGCGGCGGCAGAGGAGGTGAAGCGGCTCTTAGGCGGTGCGCGGGCGATTGTTGTTGGCGACGCCTCCTATGAGAACCTCCTTGAGGTGGGTGTGAAGCCCCATGTGGCGATCCTTGACTTCAAGGTGAAAAGAAAGCCCTATAAGGAATATCCTGCAGATCTGTCTGTCCAGAACCCGGCAGGCTTCATCACATCTGCCATGTGGGAGGCGGTGGAGAAGATCCTTGAGTCAGGCGGGATCATAGGCGTGGATGGGGAGGAGGATCTGGCTGTGATACCTGCGGTGCTTGAGGCCGACTTTGGGGATGTGGTGCTCTACGGCCAGCCTGATGAGGGGATGGTATTTATAAAGGTGGATGAGGAGGTCAAGCAGAGAACAGCAATGCTTTTAAAGATTATGGGCTCATTAGGGTGAAGATGCTATGAAGATCGATGTT
This sequence comes from Methanobacteriota archaeon, assembly GCA_003695745.1. GTDB lineage: Archaea > Hydrothermarchaeota > Hydrothermarchaeia > Hydrothermarchaeales > SZUA-236 > J060. The sequence continues at coordinate 10,317 of RFHW01000145.1, forward strand.
ATCAGCGAGAAGGAAAACCCCCTCCTGGAGCGTAAGGAGGTTGTTGTGAGGATCAGCTACAAAGGCGCAACGCCGAAGAGAGAGGAGATCAGGAGCAAGGTGGCGGCTACGCTCGGCGCCGATGATGACAGGCTCATCCTTGACCCGCTGCAGCAGAGGTATGGCGCTTCCGAGGCGGTTGCCAAGGTGAAGATCTATTCCTCAAAGAAGAGGGTTGGGGAGATTGAACGCCCCCATATTATCAGGAAGAACTTTCCGGAGGGTGAGGCCCAAAAGCCGGAGGTGAAAGAGGAGCCCGCTAAAGAGGGCGGTGAGGAGGCTGAAAAAGAGGCTGTGGAGAAGGAAGCCGAAAAGACCGGTGAGGAGAAGCCGCAGGAGATGAAGGAAAAAGCCCCGAAAGCCGAAGAAGAAACAGTAAAGGAAAAGGAACCTGAAAAAGAAAAGCCTGCCAAAGAGGCTGAAAAGGATAAATCTGGAAAGAAAGAGGGATAGATAATGGCAAAGTACCAGAGATATGAGGTCAAGGACGGCAAGGTGGTCCGGAAGAACAGGGCATGCCCCAGGTGCGGCGGCGGCGTCTTCCTCGCAGAGCATAAAGACAGGTTTTCCTGCGGCGCCTGCGGATACACTGAGTGGAAGGAGAAGCCTAAAGAGCCCGAATCCGGAAAATGAGACATGCTGTGTCTAGGGATTGAGGGGACTGCTGAGAAGCTGGGGGCAGGGGTTGTGAGCTCTGAGGGGAGGATCCTTGCAAACGTTGTGAAGCACCATACCCCCAAGGAGGGCATACACCCGCGGGAGGCGGCCCAGCACCATGCAGAGAACCTGCCCAGGGTGATCAAAAAGGCCCTTGAAGAGGCCGGCCGCTCTCTCGACGAGATCGGTCTTGTGGCTTTTTCACAGGGGCCGGGCCTCGGACCGTGTCTTAGAACAGCTGCGATAGCGGCGAGGACCATCTCCCTTTCAAAAGACATACCCATAGTCGGGGTGAACCATTGCATCGCCCATCTTGAGATCGGCAGGCTTGCAACAGAGGCGGAGGACCCGGTGATGCTCTATGTGTCTGGCGGGAACACGCAGGTCATAGCCTTTGAAGGCGGGAGATACAGGGTCTTTGGAGAGACCCTTGACATTGCATTGGGAAATTGTCTGGATCAGTTCGCCCGCAAGATTGGCCTTGGTTTTCCCGGCGGCCCTGCGGTGGAGCGGCTCGCTGTAAAGGGAGAATTTCTTTCCCTTCCCTATGCTGTTAAGGGCATGGACATGTCTTTCTCAGGCCTGTTGACCGCGTCTGTGAAGGCGGCTGAAAATCACAGGGTGGAGGATGTGTGCAGGGGGTTGCAGGAAACCGCCTTTGCCATGTGTGTGGAGGTGGCCGAGCGGGCCATGGCCCACACCGGCAAGGAGGAGATCCTGCTGGCCGGCGGGGTGGCCGTGAACAGGCGTCTTCAGGAGATGGCCGGGCAGATGGCGGCTGAGAGAGGCGCAGGGTTCTTTGTCCCTGAAAAATCCCTGTTAGGTGACAACGGAGCGATGATAGCATGGCTTGGCATCATGATGCACCGGGCAGGTGTGCGGCACTCCATTGAGGACACGACGGTCAGACAGAGGTTTCGCACCGACGAAGTCGAGGTGCTGTGGAGATAG
>RFHW01000026.1 GCA_003695745.1 Methanobacteriota archaeon
CCTGTGTGTGGTGCGACTCGCCAGATGCGCAGGCTGTGAGGCCCGGGGAATTCAGGGTTGAGAGGGAGCCAGGAACAGGGGATTTTGAGGCTCTGCCCAATCCTGTGGATGTGAGAGGGATGGTCAGGATAATCGATGGTCTGAAGACCCCTGACCTGCACAGCATCAGCCTTACAGGCGGCGAGCCGCTCTCTCAGGTTGATTTTCTTGAGGCGCTCTGCCCGGATCTCGATGACGCCGTCTATCTTGAGACCAACGGCACCCTGCCAGAGGCGGCTGGGCGGGTTGCCGGGTTCGTTGACTATGCCTCGGTGGACATAAAGGATGAGACCGCAACCCCCTATTCCGGGTGGGAGGATGTGGTGGAGCGGGAGTTCAGGACCATAGAGGTGCTAAAAGACGCAGGCGCAGAGGTCTTTGCCAAGGTGGTGGTGACAGACAATACTGAGCCGGGGAACATAGCCGGGTTTGCAAGGCGGCTGAGCGAGCTTGGCGTGCCCCTTGCCATCCAGCCCGTGACAGGTGATGACGGGACAGTGAAGGTCAGCCAGAAAAGGCTCTTTTTGCTCTCTGAGGCGGCAGCACAATATTTAAGTGCGGAGGACCTAACAATCTCTCTTCAGACACATAAATTCCAGGGGCTATTATGAAGCTGAAGGACACGCAGGAGTCAGAGCCGCCCGTGTATATAGAGCTCAACCGGGTTGGCGTGAAAGGTGTGAAGAAGACCATCATCCGGAAGAAGGACGGCAGATACAACGTCCTCCTTGCAACGATAGACGTCTTCATCGACCTCCCGCCCCATAAGAAGGGGATCCACATGTCCCGGAACCTGGAGCTTGTGAACGAGATAATCGAGAAGGCAGTCGGCCCGGAGGTGGAGGATATTGAGCTCCTTGCCATCGAGATCGCCAAGAACAGCCTGAAGCGTCAGGAGGCAAAGAGGGCGGAGGTGGAGATACACGCCGATTACTCGCTGCCCCGCACAACGCCCTCGCTGAAGACGCAGACACAGGAGAAATATGAGCTCGTATCAAAGGCTGTGGCCTGGAAGGAGGGTGATGAGGTGAAGGTCCGGCGGAGCATAGGCGCCATCGCCGAGGGGCTCACTGTCTGCCCGTGCTCAATGGAGTCTGTGCAACACTATGTGAGCGAGCGCTTCTCCATAGATCCGAAGGTCGTTGAGAAGCTTCCGCTGGCATCTCACAATCAGAGGGGCAGGGGCACACTCATCGTGGAGACAGATGAGGATGAGCGTGTGGAGGCGAACGACCTTGTGGACATCATCGAGGGCGCCATGAGCTCGCCCCTCTATGAGGTTCTGAAGCGCAAAGACGAGCTGAAAGTCGTGGTGGATGCGCATAATAAACCCCGCTTTGTGGAGGATGTTCTGCGCATGATGATCAAGGGCTTGAGCGAGAAATACCCGGATCTCTCTGACAACGCCTATGTCATTGCAAGGCAGGAGAACTTTGAGAGCATACACCGCCACAACACCTATGCCGAGAAGACGGGCTTCTACGGCGACATAAAAAAGGAGCTGAACGGCAATGGAGAGTAGCAGGATCCAGATAGTCGATGGCGGCAGGCTGGACTATGACGGGAGCCAGATCAAGCCTCTCTGGGCATTTCGGGAGCTGGGTGTGCAGGGCGATTCAATCGTCCACTTCACCGGCGCCATGAAGGTGGGCAGAGATGAGCTGGTGGACATTAAAGACCTGAGGGAGGGCAAAGAGGACTTTCCAATCTCCTCTGAGGAGGCCCTTCATTTCATTGTGGAGCACTTCGACGACCCCAGCCTGCGCTTGGCATACCATCGGCAGAGGATACTCGTAAACGTTGCCAAGGAGAGGATCATAGACGCCGGTGGTGTGCATGTGAAGCGGCGGGCCTCCGACCTCTATGTAGGGGGGAGGAAGCTCTCTGTATCTGTTGCAACTGCCTCGGCATCGTCGTCAAAGATACATCTGGGGCTGAACATCACATCAAAGGGTGTTCCAGAGGGTGTGAGGGCAACAGGTCTGGAGGAGATCGGTGTTAAAGACACAGAGTCCCTTGCAAAGGGGATCTCAGAAGCATATGTGTCCGAGATCGCTGAGATCGAGGAGGATATAACAAAGACGAGGGTGTTCTGAAAAATGGCTGTCCACGGTCTTGTTATCGATGATCCGAAGCTTAACTTCAGCTCCTCCCACTTCATCGTGGACCATGACAAGTGCGAGAGGCTGCACGGCCACAACTATCATGTGAAAATAGAGCTTGAAGGCGCCCTTCAGGAGGACTCAATGGTCCTTGACTTCAAGGTGGCAAAGGATGCGGCCAGAAGGCTCTGCGACCATCTGGACCACCGCATCTTGGTGCCTGAGAAATCCCCGCTGCTGGAGATAGAGGAGCATGGATCCCAGCTGGAGGTGAAGAGCAGGGACAAGCGCTATTCCTTTCCAAGGGAGGACTGCCTGCTCCTGCCGATCCCTGCGACCACCGCCGAGGAGCTGGCAGGCCATATCTACCGGGAGCTCAAAAAAAGGCTTCCACAGATAAAAAAGGTCTATGTGGCCGAGTCCGAGGGGTCTGTGGCCTATTACTCTGAAGGCTGAAGGCGGTTGGACCTCCCCCCTCCAAAGGCGCAAAGCCAGGGGTGAGAGTCGCACTCACGTAGAGCAGATCTGCAGTCTGCCGCCTCGCTGCTAGGCTACCCTGGCAGTGGATTTAATAAGGGGCAAAAGTCTCGCCGAGTTTATTTAAAGCTTTCTCTGACCACCTCTGCAGTCCGCTTCAGCACCTCCGAGGCCACCTCCTGTGTGGGCCAGCTCCCGAGGCCGCAGTCAGGTCCCCAGGAGGATATCCTGTCGCCGAATAGAGAGACAAGCTTCCTCACCCTGCCGGCTATTGCGTCCTTGCTGTCGACGAGCTCCATGGGCTTTGGCTCCACCCCCATGTCCAGATGCTCGGCGATTATGGAGTCTATGTTCGTCCTTGTGACGCCTGCCCGGAGGAACTTGTCATGGGCATCAAGGTCCTTTTTACGGATGAGGTCCATGTTCTCAGGGCTTGCGGCAAACTCCCCGGTAATCGCATCTATGCCCTCTGCATGGAGCGCTATGTCAGCTGACTTCAGCGTGTGAAGATGGATCTGGACCTCCGGGCCAAGGCCCTTTACAGCCCTCTCAAGGACATCTATGATATCCTCTTTTTCAATGTTCAGCAGGTCAGTGAAGCCTATGCTGGGCTCATCAATGGAGAGTGACTCAGTCTCGATATAAGGGGTGTTTACAATGGAATTCTTGAGAAAGGCGTTGACGCTCTTTGCGAGATTCAACAGCACATCCTTGTAGATGTTGGTGCCGAAATCGGTCCTGAGATAGAGCTCCACAGGCCCGGTGACGCATGCCTTAAGCCTGATCTTCTCCCCCTTCTTTTCATACAGCTCCTTTGCGCCTTCCCTGATAACCTCTATCTCAGGCAGAAATGCCTTTTGCCCTTCCATCAAAAAAGGCTCCTTCTGATAGAGTTCGATGGGCTCCATAAACTGGCGGTGCATGTCATAGTGCTGGGGATAGGTTATGACGCCCACGCCGGACTCCATCTTCCTCTCAAAGGACTCCAGGATGACGCCCCTGAATATCCTGTAGCCCTCGCTATCCCGCCTCCCCCGGCTGATCTCCTCTCTGACAACAGGATAGAGCCGGTCAAACTCCTCCCGCGATATCCACCCCGGCAGGGGAAAGCTTCCAACATCATCTACAACGGCCATTTCACCTCAGTCTCCAAAGACACTGTCTCTTTCAAAGTCGAACACCACTTCCTCATCACCGCCATGGGTTATTAAAAGTTTTGAAGAACCGGTGGTCCTGCCAACCGCCGCCGCCTCAATCCCCCTTCCCTTAAAGGCCTCAAGACAATCCCCCAGAGCCGCATCATCCACTGTGAGCACAAATCCAAAGCCGGGATATACCTTGAGCCAGCGCGAAGGCTCAACATCGTCCGGCCGCGGTATCCGCTCAACCTCCACAGCGCCTCCGCAGCCGCTTCCCTCCAAAAGCATGGCAATGGTCCCGATGACCCCGGGGTTGCTTATGTCGCGCCCGCTTCTCACCAGCCCCTTTCTCCCGAGCTCCACAAGGATACCCAGATTGTCTCTAACATTTTTAGAGGACTTGCCGGTTGTGCTGTCCCACGCCAGAGGATACCGGGGATGCAGCCTCCCGTCAAGGTCAACGGCGACCACTATGTTTTCCCCGGGCTCTGCTGCGTCTGATCTGATGAGAGAGCCCTTCTTCGCCCGCCCGATGATGGATATGGCTATCCCGTTGCAGGCCGCCTCTGGATTGAAATGCCCGCCCACAACAGGCACACCAAACTTGGCAGAGCCGCTCCAGACACCCTTTGCAATCTCCAGCCCAGTCTCCCGATCCTTTGCAGAAAGGACATTCACCATGGCTGTCGCCGTCCCGCCCATGGCCGCTATGTCATTCACATTCACAAGGACTGCCGAGTAGCCTGCGAAGAAAGGGTCCGCATCAACAAGCCCCTGAAGGATGCTGTCAGCAGAAAAGAGAAGCACCTCATCTCCCCCTGTGTCAATGACAGCCGCATCATCACCAACCCCGCCTTCCCCGAAGGTCAGCCCCATGGCACGGGTCAGCTCGCCGATGCCCTTTTTCCTCTTCAACCCATCAAAATTCCGCAGGTCTTCGGCCAGCCTTCTAACATCCATAATAAGATTAGGCCCGACGAAGTTAATATTATTTTGTAAGCCTCCACTCCCGCAGGGCCCTGTGAAGAAAAGGGGTGTTCACTCCAGCATTCCCTCAAGCCGCCTTCTGTCCTCTCCATCTTCAACATCAATCGCCTCTAAGCCAACTTGTTTGGCAGCTCTGATAAGATTCTTGTCACAGGCGAGGAACACCGGCGAAAGGCTGACCATGCAGGAGAAAAGCTGCAGGGCATCGTCGGCAGAGATATGGTGGGATAACACCGTTTCAATGACAGGATAGAGAAACTCGTCTGACAGCTTTACAAAGGTCACCTTCCCGAGCACATCGGAAAAGAGCACTGAAAGTGAAAAATCCCTCTCATCCACCGTTATCTGCCGTCTAGCAACCTTTTTGTCAATTGCTGCCACCGCTTCTGCCAGCGTCCAGTGGGAGGTGACGATCTCGTGGCTTTCAAAAACCTTGTTTACAATATCTGAACCTTCTTCGTCAGAGTATCTCTTAACAAAAGCAGAGGTATCGAGGTATATCCTCATCAACTGCCCCTGGCCTGGACAACGATCTTTGAAAGAGATTCGCCCTTGGATAGAATCTTTCTAACCTTTTCTCTGTCTTCGGCTTTTATTTTTCGAACCTCTACATTCAACTTTCTAGCCAGCTCCTCAACCTCCTCCCCTCTCTTAGATGTGTAGAGCCCGGATTTGGCCAGTTTCAGAGAAAGCTCAGCAACGATCTTCTTTTCAGAGATCATTTTGATCACAAGTCATAATTGCCCATGCAAGTATAAAAGATTTTGCAAAAGCGCCGGTATTTTCAGCCCCCTCAGTTCACTTTCTAAGCCTCCACTCCCGCAGGGCCCTGTAGGAATCGGTCTTTCTGAAGTCTGCGAAGAGTATCTTTGGGATGCCGAGCTTTATGAATATCAGGGGGAAGACCTCGGAGCCTGTGGTGAATATCCAGAGCGCTGCAAGCACAGCTCTTGTAACCGGCTCTGCATGGGCGTCCAGGAGAGAAACAAGGAGCGCAAAAAAGGTCGTGAGAACCGAGTTCAGGGCGCCGGCGAGATGGAACAGGGCCCGGTTCTTGGCAGGCGCCTTTACATAGGTGGAGTAGTCCACCTTGAGTGTGGGTTCGATGAGCATGGGGCCGTTGAGGAAATAATAATGGAATCTGATCCCATACAGCCAGCCTGCAATGGAATGGGCTATGGGGTGGAGAGCGGTCATGAGCACGACAGCTGACGCTGTATAGAACACTGTACTTTCTTGTCCCTGTGTGGTTACGCCAAAATAGAGGAAAAGCAGGCCGAGAGCAACGCCAGCCGCCTCGATTATTGTCCCTATCCTGTAGTCCAGCTTCACCCATGCCTTGGATTCGAAG
>RFHW01000146.1 GCA_003695745.1 Methanobacteriota archaeon
GATCTCTTTGAAACTCTGTTTATGCTTGGCTTCAGATGTCAACTCGATCACTCGCTCAAATATTGGCACGCCAAATATAAATAACTTTAGCCCCGCCGGAAACCAGCCGGCCGCCGGGATGCCCCCCTATGGACTGCATTTCTCAGCAGCTCCTAGCTTCTCTGCGAAGTCCACGAGATCGAACATGGCCTCAATGGTCTCCTCCGGGCTCCTGTCTTTCAGGCGATGGGCGTCCCGTATCCACTCCCGCTCCCGCGTGGCCCGGACCTGTCTGCGGAACTCCTCAAGATCAAACTCGTCGGCCATGGCAGTTAAACGCTCCTCGCTTGATGAATGGTTATCCTGCCCCCCAATAGGATATAAAATATACTCATCTGGTGTGGAAAGGAACCCCAAACCTTTATATTGGACATCCTTTCAAAGGATGTGCCTGGGAGGACTCCATATGACGAAGAGCGGGCGCATCACGGACCACAGGATCAGGCGGGTTGAGTGCAGGCGGGACGCGGAGGAGATAGATGATTACAGGCTCTCCTATCACATTGACATCACAAAGAAGGAGATCGTGGACAAGGCCCTGAGAATCGCCTATGCCTTTTCAGTGACCTATGGAGAGGGTGTTGGAGCCGTCTATGTGGAGGGGGAGCTCTCCTATAAAGACACGCCAAAGGCCCTGAGGGATGTGGAGAAGAAGTGGGATGAGCAAAGGGAGCTTCAGAGCAGGGTCTATAACGTGATATTCCGGAACTCTGTTATAATGGTTATGGATATGGCAAGGCACGTGGGGCTGCCCTCTCCCGTTCCTCTTCCAAGGCTTCAGCCCGGTGACTTTCAGAGCTGAGTAAGTGGATCTCATGGAAAGACCGGGATCAAAGAGGGGTAAGGCAAGGTACATCCGCAGGATGTTTTCTGACCTCTCCCGCCGGTATGATCTGGCAAGCACAGCCATTGCCTTCGGAAGGGACAGAGGCTGGCGGGATTTTGCGGCCTCAAAGGTAGACGGGGCGGCTGGCATGATACTGGATGTGTGCTGCGGCACAGGCGAGCTCTCCCGCAGGCTTGTTGAGAAGACCGGTGGGAGGGTTGTTGCCGTGGATTTCTGCAGGGAGATGGTGGAGGTGGCGAGGGAGAAGTTCGGAGGCAGAGAGAGGCTGAGCTTTGGCGTTGCAGACATAGAGCGCCTGCCATTCCCTGATGAGACCTTCACCTGCGCCACGGTGGGCTTTGCCCTTCGCAACGTTACAGACATCCGCCGGGCCCTCTCCGAGATGACGAGGGTGGTTAAAAGAGGCGGCATGGTCATCGTCCTTGATCTGGGCAAGCCAGGCTCGTCCCTCTTCAGAAAGCTCTATTACCTCTATTTCTATCGTATCGCCCCCAGGTTGGGGGGTTTCATGGCCGGAAAGGGCGCTGCCTATGCATACCGGTATCTGCCCAGTTCTCTCACAGATTTTCCGGCTCAGAGGGGGATCGAGAGGATGATGCGGGAGCTGGGGCTTGTGGATGTGCGCCTCTATGACCTTGACATGGGCATTGTCGCCGTCCACGTGGGCAAAAAGCCCGGGTAGCATATTTATATCCCGTCCATTAACAGGGGTAGTATGGAGCTGAAGACCCGGTCGGAGAGGCTTGCCGGGAGGAGGATCGCCCTGTGTGTCACAGGCAGTGTGGCTGCCGTTGAGTCTGTGCGGATCGCAAGGGAGCTTCGGCGCCACGGCGCGGAGGTCATCCCTTATATGACGAAAGGGGCCATGGGGATCATCCATCCCAATGCGCTGGAGTTTGCCGCTGGCAGGGGGCCTGTAGCCGGGCTCACCGGGGCGGTTGAGCACCTTGCAGATCATGACCTCATATTGATCGCGCCTGCAACGGCGAACACCATCGCAAAGATCGTCCACGGCATCGCCGACAACCCTGTAACAGCCCTTGCGGCGTCCTCAGGGTCCGGGCTCGTCATCGCCCCTGCCATGCACAGGGAGATGTATGAAAACCCGGTGGTCGCAGGGAATATGAGGCTTCTCAGGGAGCGCTCCATCTTTGTTGAGCCGCTCCTGGAGGAGGGTGCTGCGAAGATGGCTCCTCTGGAGGATATTGTGGACGCTGTTTTTTATGCCCTCACGCCAAAGGATCTGAAGGGCAGGAGGGTGGTTGTGACAGCAGGCCCGACCATGGAGCACATAGACCCTGTGCGGGTGATCACCAATCGAAGCTCCGGGAAGATGGGGGTTGCCCTTGCAAGGGAGGCGGTCTTTCGGGGGGCGGATGTGACGCTCATATATGGCCCTGGAACGGCCAAGCCGCCTTCAAGGGCTGAGGTGGTGAGGGTTGAGACCTCTGATGAGATGCTCCGGGCCGTGGAGTCCCGGAGGGATTATGATATCTTCATAGGCGCGGCGGCGGTGGCTGACTTCACTGTAGAGCCGCGAAAGGAGAAGCTCGGCTCAAGAGAGGGCGGGATAACGCTTGAGCTCATGCCCACGAAAAAGACCCTTTCGGTGGTGAGGGAAGGGGCGGTGAGGGTTGCCTTCAAGGCAGGATACGGGCTGTCTGAGAAGGGGCTTATAGAGGCTGCTTCGATGCTTATGGAGGAGACCGGTTTTGACCTTGTCGTGGCGAACGACCTTTCAAAGGGCGTGCTCGGCTCTGATGAGGCGGAGGCTGTCATCGTCAAAAAGGAGGGCGTTATCAGGCTGGAGAGGATGGACAAGCAGGCCCTTGCGAAGAGGATATTTGACGAGCTGATGAGGATATGAAGACCTTTTTTGTCCCAGGCCATATAACAGGTTTCTTTGAGATCCGGGAGCACGATGACCTCCTGAAGACAGGCTCCCGTGGCTGCGGCGTGGTGCTGGATCAGGGTGTCAGCACAGGTGTGGCTGTGCGGGACGCCGATGAAACCACTGTGAAGGTCTTTTATGATGGGGAGGAGTGCAGCTGCCCCACCACAAGGACCGTTGTGCGGGAGATGCTCAGGCACACCTGCGGGGCCTATGAGGTGGAGGTCCATCACTTCCCGGATCTGCCTGTGGAATACGGGTTCGGGCTTTCCGGCGCAGGGGCCCTGGGAGCGGCACGCGCCCTGAACCATGCCCTTGGCCTTGAGCTGGATGAAAAGAGGCTTGGAGAGATCGCCCACATCGCTGAGGTGCGGAACAGAACAGGCCTTGGCGACGTTATAGCTGAGATGTCCCGTGGCATGGTGATCCGGACCAGAGAAGGCGCTCCGGGGAGGGGCAGGATAAAGTCCATATCCCTTGACTGCCACGTGGTGTGTTTCATCGTGGGCAGGAGGCTTCGCACAAAGACCGTTTTAGGGGACAGGACGAAGAAGCTGGCCATCAACGTCATTGGCAGGGAATGTGTTAAGGAGATTGTGAGACATCCGACGAGAGAGCGTTTTATGGCCCTTTCAAGGAGGTTTGCCATTGAAACAGGCATCCCCCAGAGGAAGGTTGAGCAGGCCATAAAAACCCTTGAAAAGGCAGGTATAGTGGCTGCCATGGCGATGCTGGGCCATGCGGTCTTCACCCTCACAGACGAGCCTGAGGAGGTGGCAGGGCTGCTCCCTTACCCGGCGCTGGTGGCAAAGACCCTTCAGTGAAAGGCTCTCAGGCGGTCTGCGAGGCCCGGTCAGGCATCACTGCAATATGCGGCTCTGCCCCGGCAAAGGGCCGTGTAATGCCTTCTCTCCCGAAAATATTTTAAAGGGATAGGGTGAAGAGGAGGATTATAAAAACAGGGGGTGAAATAAGATGAAGAGAAGGGAATTTTTGAAACACACTGCTGCTGCAGGGGCGGCGGTGTTCCTTGGCTCGACGCTGGCAGGGTGTCTTGGAGGGGGAGGCGCGGAGGTGAAGACGCCTATAGAGATAGGCACCATCATATCGCTCACAGGCGACCTCGGCTCCTATGGCGTGCCGATCCAGAACGGGGCGATCCTCGCTGCAAAGCACATCAACGAGAGGGGCGGGGTCCTTGGACGGGAGCTCAGGCTGATACATGAGGATGATCGCACCACCCCCCAGGGCGCGGTGGAGGCGATGCAGAAGCTGGTGAACGTGAACAAGGTCCCGGCGGTGATCGGCGCCCTTGGGAGCGGGAACTCGGAGGCCATCATCCCCATTGGAAGGGAGAACCATGTGGTGATGATATCGCCCTCATCCACATCGCCCACGCTCACCAACGCCGACGACGACGGCTATTTCTTCAGGACAGCGGCATCGGATTCCTTCCAGGGGAAGGTGCTTGTGAAGGTGGCAAGGGACATGGGATATGAGAAGGTGTCCCACCTCTATATCAACAACCCCTACGGGGTGGCCATGAACGATGTGATAAAGGAGACGCTGCCAGAGGAGGGTGGCGAGCTGGTTGCCGAGGTGCCCTATAACCCGGGCCAGACCTCCTATCGCTCTGAGCTCACAGCCCTCACCGAGCCGGGTCCTGAGGCCATCATATTCACGGGCTACCCTGAATATGGCTCTGTGATCCTCAGGCAGGCAAAGGAGCTTGGGGTGGACGCCCAGTGGATCCTTGCGGAGGGGTTGAAGGACCCCCTTCTGGTGGAGCAGCTTGGAGCTGAGCTTGTGGAGGGTATGGTCGGCACGGCTCCCAAGCCCCCGAGCAGCCCCCAGTATGAGGCCTTTGTGGAGGCCTTCAAGGCCGAGTTCAACGCCGACCCCGGTGTCTACTCCGACACATGCTACGATGCGGTGATGGTCCTTGCAAAGGCCATTGAGCTGGCCGGCAAGGCCGAGGGACCGGCTATAAGGGACAAGATGATCGAGGCGAGCCTCCAGTACGACGGCGTGTCAGGCGCGGTGGACTTCGATGAGAACGGCGATGTGACCACTGACTTCGAGAAATGGGCCTTTGAAGGCGGGAAGATCGTCAGCAAGGGGGTTGTATCCATCTAAAAAAAGGGGGTGCGCCCCCCTCATTTTTCCATTCATCCTCCCAGATACAGCCTCTTCACCTCTTCATTGTCGAGGAGCTCCTCTCCCCTGCCCTCGAAACGTGTTCTGCCCATGTCAAGGACATAGCCCCTGTCCGCCATGGCAAGGGCCTTTCTTGCGTTCTGCTCCACAATGGCCACCGCCGTCCCTCCTGAGGATATCTCCCTGATCCTGTCAAAGACAGAGTCCACCAGCGCGGGCGCAAGCCCTGCCGAGGGCTCGTCAAGGAGGAGGAGGGCGGGCTCTAGCATCATGGCCCGGCCTATGGCGAGCATCTGCTGCTCCCCGCCACTCAGGTTCCGCGCCCGCTCCCTGCTTCGCCTCTCAAGGACAGGCAGAAGCTCATAGACCCTTTGAAGGGACCTCTCCAGCTCGCGGCGGTCTTCGATGATGAAGGCCCCCATCTCAAGGTTCTCAAGCACGGTGAGCGAGGGGAACACATTGTCCCGCTGGGGCACATATCCCATTCCAAGGCGCACTATCCTGTCGGGCTTGAGCCCTGCAATGTCCCTGTCCCTGAAGACTATCCTGCCGCTGCGGGGCCTGATGAGGCCGAAGACGGTCTTCATGAGGGTGCTCTTGCCTGCGCCGTTGGGGCCGATTATGGCCACTATCTCACCCTCCTCTATGTGGAGGGAGAGGCCCTTCAGGATATCCACGTCCCGGTAGCCGGACACCAGGTCTTCAACGGTCAGTATCCTCATCTTCCCAGATAGGCGTCAAGCACCCTTTCGTTCTCCCTTATCTCTGAGGGGGTGCCCTCTGCTATCACACCTCCGTTCTCCATTACATATATCCATTCGCTTATCCTCATGATGGCCTCTATGTTGTGCTCCACTATGAGAAGGGTCATCCCCCGCTCCTGCAGAGTCCTTATATGTTTGAGCAGCTCCTCTGCCAGGACAGGGTTCACGCCTGCGAAGGGCTCGTCCAGAAGCAGTGTTTCAGGCTCGAGCATGAGCACCCTTCCAAGCTCAAGGAGCTTCATCTGGCCTGTGGAGAGATTGCCTGCATGCTCCTCTGCAAGGTCTGAGAGGCCCAGGAATGCGAGTATGGAGAGGGCCCGCTCCCTGTTCTCATCTTCCTCCTCCATCATCCTCTTTGTCCGCAGGACAGCTGCGAAGAGGCTCTCGCCGCTCTGCCCGGGTGCTGCCAGAAGGAGGTTCTCAAGGACGGTCATGGCCGAGAGCGGCCTCGGGATCTGGAAGGTCCTCACAAGGCCCTGTCCAGCGATCTCATGGGTGGGGAGCCTGTGTATCTCCCGCTCCTTGTAGTACACCGCCCCCCTGTCCGGCCTCTGGAAGCCTGTGATCACATCAAAGAGGGTGCTCTTGCCTGCGCCGTTGGGGCCGATCAGACCCACGATCTGGCCCTGTCTCACCCTGATGGTGCATCTGTCAAGGGCCTTTATCCCTCCGAAGCTTTTCTCGACCTTTTCAACGTGCAGCATATCTCTCACCGAATATGCCCTGAGGGCGATAGAGCATGAGGATTATGAGGAGCAGGC
>RFHW01000147.1 GCA_003695745.1 Methanobacteriota archaeon
ATCCTGTCCTCGATCCCAACACCATTCGGACCGGTGGCTGAGATGATGACCGGCGCGAACATGAAGCTGTCGCCGTAGATGTACTGGAGGAATGGGAGCTGCACCTCAAGGGAGTGCTCATAGCGATGGGCGTACTCGTCCACAGGTATGTTGAGGGCGGCAACAGCCTCCCTGTCAACCCGGGCGACGCCCAGAGGTGTGGCCCAGTCCTCAATCGAGGTGGAGAGCACGCCGCCTATGCCAGTGTGGTTGGGCCCCAATATGACAACCCTCGACGGGGGCTCCTGCCCTGACAGGGCATGGTAGACATGGGCTGCCGGCGGGCCTGAGTACATATAGCCTGCATGGGGCGAGATGCATGCAACGATATCCCGCTCAGACCTTGCAGCCCCTTTTTCAGGCAGGGCGCCGGGTCCGAGGGGATGGAGAAAAGAGCCCTCGATCTGCCTTCTCAGCCTCTCTGGATCGGCCTCATAGAACTGGCCGGCTACGTGAGGGGTTCGAACCATAACCTTTCAGTCTTCAAGGAACTCCTCAAGAGGAGGGAACCGCTCCTCTTCAAGCTCTCCCCGCTCCCTGAGAAGCTCCCTTGCAAGGAGCCAGTAGATGGTGGCAAGCGCCTTCTTTCCCTTGTTGTTCGTTGGGATCACAATGTCCACGCCGCTTGCAAGATTATCAGTGTCGCAGAGGGCGACCGTGGGGATCCCTATGTCGCTGGCCTCTTTCAAGGCCTGCTCATCGCCCCTTGGGTCTGTGACGATCAGGACCTCAGGCTCCATGAACCCTTTGTAGCGGGGGTTTGTCATGGTGCCCGGAACAAACCTGCCTGCAATGGCAACGGCCCCGGTGATCCTTGCAAAATCCCGGATCGGCTTCTGGCCATACTGGCGTCTTGAGACTATGAGCACCTTGTCCTTCGGGAACTTGGCAAGGAACCGTGCAGCAGACCTGATATGGGCGTCGGTGTTCTTTATATCCAGTATATAGAGGCCGTCGCTTCGCACCTTGTATATATAGGGTTTCATATCCGCCGTCTTCTGCAGGGTGCCTATGTGGATGCCGGCGGCAAGATAGTTGTCAAGTGTTGTAAGCAGCTCCTCCATGTTTATGTTCCTCCTTTTTCAAATGGGCAGTTTGGCCATCTTGGCCCGTTCAGCGCCCAGCTCCTCAGATATCCGTAACAGCTCGTTCAGCTTTGCGATCCGCTCTCCGCTGACGGTGCCCGTCTTTATGATGGGGCATCCATATCCCACCGCCAGATGGGCGATGGATTCATCGGTGGTCTCGCCAGATCTATGGGAGATCACAGGGACCTGGTTGCTCTCCTTTGCCGTCCTCACAG
The DNA here is from genome assembly GCA_003695745.1 of Methanobacteriota archaeon. Lineage (GTDB taxonomy): Archaea > Hydrothermarchaeota > Hydrothermarchaeia > Hydrothermarchaeales > SZUA-236 > J060. Next base: position 1,343 of record RFHW01000147.1, read on the forward strand.
CGCAATAGGTGTCTGTGAGCGTGCCTATCTGATTGACCTTTATGAGAACAGCGTTCGTGGAGCCTTCTTTTATGCCCTTCTTTATCCTTTCCACGTTTGTCGTGTACAGGTCGTCGCCGCATATGAGCGCCTTCTTCCTGATCTTGGAGAATCCCTCGAAGTCGTTCTCTTCAAGGGGGTCCTCCACATAATACACGCCGTACTCGTCTATAAGCCCCTCTATGAACTCTATCTGCTCCTCCCTCGTGCGCTCCACCCTGTCCCGCCTGTAAACATATCTTTTTTTCTTCCCGTCCCAGAGCTCGCTTGCAGCCACGTCAAGACATGGCCGGACCTCCACATCAGATTCGCCTGAGACCTCGCTGCATGCCTCGGCAAGGAGCGCAAGGGCCTCCTCGCTCTTCAGGTCAGCCACCCAGGCGCCTTCATCTCCCTTTCCGCAGAGCTTTCCCTTTGCCCTGAGCTTCTCCTTCACCTTCCTATATACGAGTATGTTTGTCCTGAGACAGGTCTCCATATCCCCGGCGCCAACAGGAAGGGCCAGAAACTCCTGTATATCGGTTCCAACGGCGTGTGCGCCTCCGCCAATGATGTTCCCGAGGGGGAAGGGAAGCTGGGTCATCATGGTGCCGCCCAGATACTGATAGAGCGGCATGTCATAGGAAGAGGCGGCCGCCTTTGCGCAGGCAAGGGATATGGCTGTGGCGGCGTTGCCCCCTATGTTGGAAAAAGAGGGGGTGCCGTCTATCTCCTTGAGGATGCTGTCGATGATGTCCTGCTCAGCCGAGTCACGGCCTATGAGCTCGGGTATTATGATCTCCTCGATCTCGATGAGGGATTTGTCCACATCCCCGTCCGGGAAGGCTGTGACCTCGTGCTCGCCTGTGCTCGCTCCGCTGGGGGCTGCGGCGCTTCCAAATCCCATGCCCATTCTGGTGACCACATCCACCTCGATGGTCCAGTTCCCCCGGCTGTCCAGGATCTTCCGGGCCTTTATGTCCTCGATGATGGTCGGGTTCATTTGCTCTTTCCTCTGTCCATGGGGATCTCCTCCCTCTTCTTTGGAGGCTTTCTCCGGACCGTTATAGGCACCACACCTGCCTCAAGCTCCTTTATCGCTATATCTATTGGGTCAATAATATCGTCTGGCACCTTAATTAGAATAGGCGCGCCCATGGATATCTGAAGCGCCCTCGCTCCTACGATCTTCGCCTTCTCAAACCTTGTCAGCTTCATGGCATACCTCTTTTAGTGGTGATGGGGCTGCTGAGATTTGAACTCAGGTCCAAAGACCCCCAGTCTCCGAGGATGGTCCAAGCTACCCTACAGCCCCTCATGTTGATTTAAGACCTTTCTCATCGAATTCGATTACCTCGTCCATGAGATCCACGTGGCTCAGAATCATCCTCCTGCAGCAGTATCTCTTCACGCCAAGGGAGTCCAGTATCTTTTTAGGATCTTCCTTCCCCATTCTCTTTTCAAACTCTTCATATTTGTCTGCGACCACTGCGCCGCAGCTGAAACACCTCACTGGTATGATCATCTACACCTTCACCTGTATGATTTCTGTTTCTTCGCCCTCGCGCCTTTGCCGCCGTATTTCTTGGGCTCCTTTCTTCTGGGGTCGTTCTTCACAAGGGCCCTGTCATACTCGTAGAACCTGTCCCTCAGCGCCTTGTCCTTGGTGAACTCGATCAAGGCCTTTCCAATAGCTGTCCGCACAGCCTCCGCCTGTCCCATCACCCCTCCGCCCCGGACAGTCACATCGATGTCCACACTGTCCCTGATGCCTGAGAGCTCAAGGGGCTCCATTATCTTGAGCCTTGCAAGCTCTGGCTCAAGTATCTCCAGCGGCCTGTTGTTGATCTTCACCCTGCCACGGCCCTTCCGGATGATCGCCTTTGCAACGGCGGTCTTCCTCTTTCCGATCACTGGCGGGATCTCTGTCACATCTACCACCTTGCTCCCAGATGACGGCTCACATCGCCCAGCCTCACGTATCTGGGGATCTTCAGCTTCTCAGCTCCAGCGTCAGGGAGCGACATCTTTTCAAGCTCCATTCCCTTTATCTCCTCAGGTTCACCTATATATACTCTGAGGTTTCTATAGGCCCTTTTCCCTGTGGTGGTTCGCCACGGGAGCATGCCCCGCACAGCCCTTCTGAGTATGCCATCAGGCCTCCTGGGATATTTTGGGCCGAAGCGGCGGGGGTTTATCACGCTGCTGCGCTCCACCCGGTGGGCGTATTTCTCAAAGATCGATTCTCTGGAGCCCGATATGATGCATTTCTCGGCGTTTATTATGATCACCTTCTCACCCTTCAAAAGCTCCTTTGCAGCATGGCTTGCAAGCCTGCCCATTATAAGGTTCGAGGCGTCTATGAGCTTCATGCGAATATCCTCACCCCGCTGCCCTTCGGATTCTCCTTCACGAGCTCCTCGATTGAGAGGCATCTGCCGCCTGCAGCTGTTATCTTCTCCCTTGCAGAGGCGGTGAATGAGCATGCGGCGACGGTGAGGGGATGGGCTATTGTGCCAGAGCCCAGGACCTTCCCCGGGACAGCCACCACATCGCCTTTCTCCGTATA
>RFHW01000148.1 GCA_003695745.1 Methanobacteriota archaeon
CAGGAGACTTAGCGACACCTCTCCTCTTTGCCCTTCCATCTCGCATTCATAGCTTACAATGCATCCGTTGGAGTCTCTGTTCGGCTGGATGGTCCCTCCACGGCTCTTGCATTGGGATTCGAACAAAGGGGAAGGCCGCTCTATTCGGGGGCAGGATATATCGCTCTCTTCAAGCTTTTTGATCTCTTTGATATCAATTGCAGTTCCCCACATATGGGTGGTGTAGGCATTGGATTTTTCAGCCTCGAAGGAGACTTTTAAGCCGTCTTTTTTGAATTCTTCCGGAAGGTTGAGGGGGTCATAGTTTTTTCCGTCGTCAGAGACTATGCCGTAGAATCCGCCTTCAAGGCCGATGTATCTTACAGTCCCTGTTCCGGAGACCTTCTCCTGTTTGGAAGAGCTCTTCAGGGCAATACAGCCCCCGGCGCTGGTTAAAACCAGCACAACAAGAACAGTTGTTAGGGTTCTCCTGCTCATGTGCCATCTTTCTATAGGTTTTGCTCTTTTTTAAAACCACTTGCCCAGACACCGCTCTCCTCTACCCTGTATCCTATGAGAATAATTAAATAATTATATGCCAGCGTATAATATCATTTCCATGTTCCCAATTCCTGTGAGGTCCATACCGGATCGCCTGCGGACATTCTATGGGAAGCTTGGACTGGAGGACAAGGCCTCCCTTGCCATCGTATCTGTCCATCTCATCCTGCTCTTCCTAAACTGGAGCAGGATGCCCAATGACCAGAAGGACTGGACATATCACCTCATGATATCGAAGATGTTCGTTGAAAAAGGCTCTTTCCTCTGGGATGTCTATGAATATGCGCCAGTGGGCAGGCCCCATCTATACCCTCCCTTGCTGCACACCATCTTTGCTGTGACCCATCTGCTTGGCGTGGACTGGCTTAACGTGCAGAGGCTCTATGGCATCGTCATCTACGTGCTCTCCCTCCTCGTGCTATGGTTTGTGATGCGTGATTTCTTCGGAGGCAGGGTGGCGCTGCTCAGCGTGCTTATGCTAAGCCTCTCTGAGAGCTACTTCTGGTGGCAGGTCTCTGCTGCTCCAACATCGCTTGTCTTCGCCCTCTACCCACTCCTCATATGGGCCTTCCTCCGGCATGAGAAGATGGCGATCCTCATACTCTCGGCCATGTTCTGGACGCATCTCGCCTCTCCGTGGCTGGCTGTGCTCGCCATTTTCATCTACTCTCTTCTCAAGGGGGAGATGAGGCGGTTTTTCAAGGTCACAGGCATCGCTCTACTGAGCTTTCTGCCGTGGGCGGTGCATGTCCTGAGATACAGGAGCTGGATACACCATGAGGCCATGACTGTGACAGGCGCGAACATAGAGCTTGTTATGGGGGTCTTCGGCCTGATCGGCCTTTACATGCTCGCCAAGAGGAGAGGGGCGGTGGAGACAGCGGTCCTTGCAGGTGTTGTCGCTCTCATACCAACCGCCTATGCCTATTCATGGAGGTTCTGGATACACTTCCCAACCCTCTTTGCAGGCGTCTCTGCACTGGGGCTAAAGAAGGTGGCAGATGACATTGGAGAAAAAGGGTTTCCGGCTGCGGTGCTTCTGCTCATCCTCCTCTCCTTTACAGCGTCGCCAAGCGTCAGCATCCAGGGCATGGGCGAGAAAACCCTGCCCATAAGAGGAGCTTTGCCCCGTGGAGGCGAGCCAGAGGCTCCAGCCGCCACATATATAATGAGCCTCAGGGAGGTCCGGCCTCCCCTTGCGATAGAGATGAGCGGGCTTATGGGCGAGGGAAGGCTCCTGAGGACAAGCCCCCATATCTCAGAGGACGCCATGGCAGTGTATGGCTGGATTGAGAGAAACACCCTGCCTGATGAGATACTCCACGTGGACGATGGCTTCACAGGCTGCGCCATATCCCTTTTCACAGGCCGCAGGACAGACAACGGAGCATGGAAGGAGGTGATCCAGCAGTGGGTGGTGGGAGAAGCGCGTGACACACAGGTCAGATATGGTGTCATAAGGATAAAGCCTGGCCAGCGCCTGTCAGAGGAAAGCGTCATTGAGAGATTCGGAGGATATGTGGTCGTTGACATGGAGAGATTCAGAAAAGAGCAGCCACATGCTCCGAGGTTCATCCTTGAGATGATGAAGCTTGGCGAGTCACTGAGAGACGCTGGTCGTAGGGCCGGGGGCAAGCCTGAGGAGGCGTCCCGGATCCTTAGGGAGACGACGTCAAAGGTCAGGGTGATCGCCTCTGAAGTGCCTCAGGCGCCTGTTAAGGTTGATTTGCTGAGAACCGCCGGCTCCATGGAGAGGCTTGCCGATGGGCTGGAAGGCGCTCCGCAGGCAAAGAGGGAGGAGACTGCACGGCTTCTGGAAGAGGCTGCAAGCTCCTTGGAGAGGGGTGATGTGAGAGGCGCGGGTCTCATACTCTGCTGTGGGCGAGAAAGACCGATGCCCTGAGGCTCTCTGCTCCGACTCTTGGCGCAATTCAAGGGGGCGGCTCATCTGGTCTGTGGATGAAGAAGCTGCAGGCGCCGTGTAAGGA
>RFHW01000149.1 GCA_003695745.1 Methanobacteriota archaeon
ATACCGCTATATCTTCATACTCATGGATGAGGCAGGGAACATGCACAGCGCCCAGACCCTCCGCCTTGGAAATGGAGGCGGGGTGAGGCGGCGCATGAGTTCCCTTGGCATGCTTTCGGCCACCCTCTTTGTAAGATCCATGATCCGTGGCCAGCGGGTCTTCCATGCCATGGAGGCCCGCGGCTTTAAGGGCACATACCCGCTGGAGATGGGCTGGAATAGTGAGGCGGACAGTGCCATGGAGGAGCTATGAGGCGCATCATCGTGACAGAGAGGTTGGGGTATGATTATCCTGAGGGCACAAGGGCCCTTAGGGATGTGGACCTGGAGGTGGGTGAAGGGTCGAAGGTGGCCGTTATCGGCCCCAACGGCTCAGGGAAGACCACGCTGCTGAACCTTTTAGTAGGGCTTCTGAAGCCCACTGCCGGTGAGGTGCTCTTTGAGGGGAGGCCCCTTACATATGACCGCCGCACCCTGTCCATGGTGAGGAGACAGGTGGGGGTGCTCTTCCAGAACCCTGATGACCAGCTCTTCGCCCCGACGGTGTGGCAGGACGTGGCCTTCGGACCCCATAACATGGGGCTCCCGGCCGGGGAGGTGCGCTCACGGGTGGAGAACGCCCTAGAGCTCATGGGCGTGGAAGGGCTCAGGGACAAGCCGCCTCACCTCCTTTCAGGGGGCGAGAAAAAGCGGGTGGCCATTGCAGGGCTCATCGCCACAGACCCAAAGGTCCTTTTGCTGGACGAGCCGCTGGGCGGCCTTGACATGGAGGGGGTGGACAGGCTCATGGACGCCCTGGAGCTGCTGAACGTTGAGAAAGGGATATCCCTCGTCTACACAGGCCACAGCCTGGACGATCTGGCCCTGTGGGCCGATGAAGCCTATATCCTCAGAGAGGGGATGGTGGTGTCACGGGGGAGGCCAGGTGAGATGCTCCTGGACAGGGAGCTTTTAATGGGCTGCGGTCTTATAAGGAAGAGGAGGCTTTCCAGTTGAAGACCGGTCTGGTGCTCGTGGGCCATGGGAGCAGGGCGCCTGAGAGCCTCGGCGTCTATGAGGAGATCGCAGACTTCGTTGAAGGCTCCTCCGACTATGTGGTGAAGGTGGGCTATATGAAGCACGGACGGCCCAACATCATAGAGGCCCTTCGCCAGCTCATAGAGGAGGGTGTGAAGAGGATCGTCGTGGTGCCGCTCTTCATACTCCCCGGGCTCCATGTGCAGGAGGACATCCCTGTTCTGCTGGGCCTGAAGGATGGTGAGGCACCTGACTTCGGCTACGGGAGGATCAGAGTGCCAGATGACGTGGACATCCTCTATGCATCGCACATCGGGGCTGATGAGCGCCTTGCCGAGGTGGTCCTTGACAGGGCCAGGGAGGTGCTGGAATGACCTCTGAGGCAGAGTGGATCGAGGAGGAGAGCTTCAGGATCATAGAGGGGTTTGTGAAGGACATCCCCTATCCAGAGAGGGAGGTGGTGAAGAGGGTTGTCCACACCACGGCAGACCCGGCCTTCGCAGAGCTCCTTGTCATTGGAGAGGGGGCCGTTGAAAGAGGTGTTGAGGCCCTGAGGGCAGGGCGGGATGTGATAACAGACGTGACCATGGTGGGCTCAGGGATAAACAGATCCCTCCTGTCAGGGCTCGGTGGTGAGGTGAGGTGCTACATAGGCGATGAGGATGTACGGGCCTATTCAGCGGAAAAGGGGATCACAAGGGCGAGGGCCGCCTACAGGCTCCATAAAGGCGACCTGGATGGGAATATCGTGGCAGTGGGCAACGCCCCCACCGCCCTTTCAGAGCTTGTCAGGCTCCATCGTGAGGATGGGATCCGGCCTGCTCTGGTTGTGGGGGTGCCGGTGGGGTTCGTGGGCGCAGCTGAGGCCAAAGAGGAGCTTCTGGAGGCCGGCCTGCCCTCCATCGTGGTGCGAGGTAGGCGGGGCGGGAGCGCCGTTGCGGCGGCCATAACGAACGCCCTCTTAGCGCTTGCAGGGGAGATGCCATGACAGAGGTCTCCGGGAAGGTGCTGAGGAGGGGCTACACAACAGGCACCTGCGCAGCCGCCGCCGCGAAGGCTGCCGTGGAGATGCTCTTCCAAGAGAGGGATCTCTGTGAGGTGGAGGTCGCCCTGCCAGCAGGCGGCACGGCCAGGCTGAAGATAATGGAGAGAAGGATTGGCGAAGGGGGGGCGTGGTGCGCCGTGGTGAAGGATGCCGGCGATGACCCGGACGTGACAGACGGGGCCCGCATATGCGCCTCAGCCCGAAAGCTGCCAAGGGGGATTGTTGTGAAAGGCGGAAGGGGCGTGGGCGTTGTCACAAAGAAGGGGCTCCCCATCCCGGTGGGGGAGAAGGCCATAAACCCTGTTCCAATGGCGATGATAAGGGGTGAGGTCTCGAAGGCCCTGCCCCCCGGCATGGGTGTTGAGGTAGAGATATCTGTCCCTGAGGGTGAGAGGCTTGCCAAAAGAACCCTCAACGAGAAGCTCGGGATCATGGGCGGCATATCCATAATAGGCACCACCGGCATCGTGGAGCCCTACTCGGTGGACGCCTTCAAACGATCCCTTTCGCCGCAGATAGACATCGCCCTTGCCGCAGGTTTTGATGAGCCCGTCCTCACGCCGGGGCGGATCAGCGAGAGGAGGGCCGTTGAAAAGGGGGTGCCTGAGGACGCCCTTGTGGTGATGGCAAACCACGTGGGTTTCATCCTGGGCGAGTGCGCGAGAAAAGGGGTGAGAAGGGCGCTCCTCTACGGCGGGCCTGGGAAGCTTGCCAAGCTCTCAGCAGGCCATCTTAACACCCACAGCAGCGTGGGCGGCCCTGCCCTTGAGGTCATATCCGGGAAGGCAGGGCTTCTGGGGGTCCCAGAGGATGTGATGGAGGGTGTTCTTGGCTCCAGCAGGGCTGAAGAGGCCGCTCTCCTGCTGAAGAAGAGGGGCTGCGGCGAGGTGCTGGACAGGATCGCAGAGGATGCGGGGGCGAGGTGCAGCGGCCATGTGGGCGGCTCCATCTCCATAGGCGTCATAATCGCCTCAGGCGACGGGACCGTGCTGGGATGCAACAGAGAGGCGAGGAGCTCAAGATGGGCAGGGTTGCTGTTGTAGGTATCGGACCTGGGTGCCGGGAGCACCTCACACCGGCGGCCCTCAAGGCCGTGGAAGAGGCTGAGATCCTCATAGGCGGGAAGAGACAGCTCGCCCTCTTCCCAGAGAAGACCAGTACCATCCTCCTTGGAGCTGACCATGGAAGGCTGATGGAGGTCCTGCGCTCAAACAGGGGCAGGCGGATAGCTGTCCTCACCTCCGGCGACCCCGGCTTCTACAGCATCCTCTCCATCCTGCTTGAGAACCTTCCGCGGGAGGAGATCGAGGTCGTCCCGGGCATAAGCTCGATGCAGCTCTGCTTTGCCAGGGCAGGGCTCACCTGGCATGACGCAGCCTTCTACAGCGTCCACGGCAGGTCCACAGAGGGGCTGCTGGAGATGGTGCGGAGGAGCAGGAAGACAGCGGTCCTCACAGACCCGAGGACCCCTCCTCAGGAGGTGGCAAGGCTTCTGCTGGCAGGCGGCGCAGGGAACAGAAGGGCCGTTGTCTGCGAGGACCTCTGCGGCGATGATGAGAGGGTGGTGGAGGGCTCCCTTGAGGAAGTGGCAAAGGGGTCTTACAAGGGTTATTCTGTGATGGTGATACTGGAATGAGAGACAGCTGCAGACCGCCGGGGCTGCCTGATGAGCTTTTCATCAGGGGAGAGGCGCCCATGACCAGGCAGGAGGTGAGGGCCGTCACCCTCTCCAAGGCGTGCATCGGTAGGGAGGACACGGTCTTTGACATAGGGGCCGGGACAGGCTCCATATCTGTTGAAGCGGCCCTCCTTGCAGAGAGGGGCATGGTCTATGCCATTGAAAGACGGGCTGACCGGGCTGAGGTGATAAGAGAGAACAGGGAGCGCTTTGGATGCGCCAACATGGAGGTCATAGTCGGGGAGGCGCCCTCTGCCATGGAAGGGCTTCCAAGGGCGGACAGGATCATAATCGGCGGCAGCGGCGGCAGGATAGAGGAGATACTCAGGGCATGCCCCGGTCATCTGAAGAAGGGTGGGCTGGTCCTTGTGAACGCCGTTACGCTGGACACCCTCTGCAGGGCCACGGCAGGGCTGGAGGAGCTTGGCTTCCGCCTTGAGGCGACGCAGCTCTCGGTGACGCGCCTTGTAGGCGACAGGGGGCTGATGAAAGCATCGAGCCAGGTCTGGATAATAAGGGGGTGGAGTGAATGAGGATGGGCAGGTTCTATGGCGTGGGAGTGGGCCCCGGCGACCCCGAGCTCTTAACGGTGAAGGCGCTCAGGGTGCTTGGAGAGGTGGATGTGATATGCGCCCCCAGGACAGGTGATGGGAAGGAGGGCATCGCCCTCTCCATCATCGGCTCTGCCTTGAAGAAGGGCTGCAGGGTGATAACCCCTCTCTTCCCCATGACCAGGGATGAGGAGGTGGTGAGGGCCCATGTGCAGGAGGCGGTGGATCAGGTGCTGGCCGAGCTTGAGCGCGGGAGGGATGTGGCCTTCGTGACCCTGGGCGACCCCCTCTTCTACAGCACCTACATCTATGTGCTGGAGGGGCTGGGCAGGGTCCGGGGGCTGGAGATCGAGACCATACCAGGCGTGACATCCATCTCAGCCTGTCTGGCAGGGCTCAACAAACCCCTTGTGGGAAGGGGGGAGAGCCTTGCAATCCTCCCGGCCGCCTACGGGCTTGAAAGGCTTGAGCGGCTGAAGGAGGATGCGGATGTGATCATCCTCCTCAAGGTCTCCAGACGCTTCAGGGAGATCGTGGACCGCCTAGGCGAGCTGGGGCTCAGGGAGGACGCCCTCTTTGTGAGCGGCTGCTCCACGGGCGAGTTCCGCTCCGCCCCTCTGGAGGAGATGGCAGGTCAGGAGGTCAGCTATCTATCGATGATAATCATCAGGAGGAGGAGATGACCGTCTATTTCGTTGGCGCAGGCCCCGGCGACCCGGAGCTGCTCACCGTCAAAGCAAAGGGGCTTATTGAAAGGGCCGATGTCATCGTCTATGCCGGCTCCCTTGTGAACCCTGAGATACCGGGCATGGCAAAGGAGGGGGCAAAGCTCTTTGACAGCTCAAAGATGGCCCTTGAGGAGATCATAGAGGTCCTTGCCGACGCTTCAGAGGCGGGTGAGCTGGCTGTGCGGCTGCAGAGCGGCGACCCCAGCATCTACGGCGCCATCCACGAGCAGATCACCCTACTTGAGGACCGGGGGGTTGAGTGCCGGGTGGTGCCGGGTGTGAGCTCCTTTTCCGCCGCCGCGGCGCTCTTGAAGCGGGAGTACACGGTGCCGGGGGTTGTGCAGACCCTTATCCTCACCCGGAGGGAGGGCAGGACACCGGTGCCTGAGAAGGAGAGGCTGAGGGACCTTGCCAGGCACAGGGCGAGCATGGCCATCTTTCTCAGCGCAGGGATGATCGAGGAGGTCGTTGAGGAGCTTGGACCGGTCTATGGCAGGGACACACCGGCGGCCGTGGTATACCGTGCGAGCTGGCCCGATGAGAAGCTGGTGGAGGGGACCCTCGGCGACATTGCAGGGAAGGTGAGGGCCGAAGGGATAGACCGCACCGCCCTCATACTTGTAGGGGATTTCCTGAGGAGGAGCGCTGCCAGGTCAAGGCTCTATGACCCCGGCTTTAGCCATGGCTTCAGAGGGGGAGTATGAGGATATCGGTTCTTTCAGTGACAAAAAAGGGGGCCGAGACCGGTATGAGGATCGTCAAGGCCCTTGAAGCCCATGAAACAGAGCTGTTCGTAAATAAAAGATACCCTGTTCACGGCGCCACACCCATCGATGAGCCTCTGGCCGGGCTTGCAGGCCGGTTGTTCACGAGCCGCGACGCCCTTGTCTTCGTATCGTCCACTGGCATCGCCCTGCGCTGCATTGCAAGGCACATCCGGGACAAGGCCTCTGACCCTGCCGTGGTGGTTGTGGATGAGGCCGGGAGGCATGTGATCAGCCTCCTCTCAGGCCACCTTGGCGGCGCAAACGCCCTTGCAAAGGAGATCGCCAGGGGCATAGGCGGCGAGGCCGTGGTCACCACCGCAACGGATGTGCAGGGCAGGATGTGCGTGGAGGACCTTGCCAGGCGCCTTGGCCTCACCATAGATGACAGGGAAGGGTGCAAAGGGGTGAACGCCGCCCTTGCAAATGGTGAGAGGGTGGGGCTTTTTTGCGATTCTTCCATACCTCCTGCTGTGGCCTCCGGTTTCGCCGTGCACCCTCTTGAGGAGATGAAGGACCGGGCCCATGACCTTCAGGCGCTTGTGATCATCACAGACAGGGAGATAGAGAGGCCAAGGAAACCTCATGTGCTCCTGCGCCCCAGGGACCTTGTCGTTGGAGTGGGGTCCAAGAAAGGGGTGTCGGCCAGTCAGGTGGTGGGGACCGTTGAATCGGCCCTGAGAAGGGCAGGTCTGTCGCCGGAGAGCGTGAGGCTCTTTGCAACGGCAGACTTCAAGGCAGATGAGGAGGGCATAAAGGCGGCTGCCCGGAGCTTTGGCGTGCCCCTCGCACCTGTCAGCATGGAGCGCATCAAAGAGGCTGAAAGTGGTTTTGCCTCCTCCGATTTTGTGAAGGAGAGGGTGGGCGCAGGCGCCGTTGCAGAGCCCGCGGCGGTGCTGGCATCAGAGAAGGGCGTCCTGGTCCAGGGGAAGGTGAAGGGCAGGGGGGCGACGGCGGCGATAGCCAGGGACAGGTCCATCTGGAAGGGCAGGATCACCCTTGTGGGCATCGGGCCCGGGGGCAGGGGGCATATGAGCCTTCGCGCGCGAGAGGCCATTGAGGAGGCGGACTCCATCGTCACATACGAGGGGTATCTGAGCCTCATAGAGGACATGATAGGCGAGAGGGAGGTCTTCTCAAACGGGATGATGGGAGAGGTGAAAAGGGCAGAGGAGGCCTGTGAACGGGCGGAGAGGGGTGAGAGGGTGGCTGTTGTGTGCAGCGGCGACCCCGGTGTCTATGCCATGGCATCCCTAGTCTGCGAGATGCTCTGTGAAAGAGGGCTTACGCTGGATCTTGAGGTGGTGCCGGGCATCACCTCTGCGACGGCCTCGGCCGCCCTCCTTGGAGCCCCGCTCTCAACCGACTTTGCCGTCATTTCCCTGAGCGACCATCTCACGCCATGGGAGCGGATCGAGAAACGGCTGGAGGCCGCCGCCGAATCTGACTTTGTGATAGTGCTCTACAACCCGAAGAGCAGGAGGAGGACCTGGCAGCTTGAGAGGGCGGCCCGGATACTCCTGAGGCACCGGCATCCGGAGACGCCTGTGGGCGTTGTGAGATCGGCAACGCGGGAGGGCGAGGAGGCCTTTGTGACAACCCTCAGGGAGCTTGCGGAGACGGAGGCTGACATGATGACCACAGTGATAATCGGGAACTCCCAGACCTTCACATACAGGGGCCTGATGATAACACCGAGGGGATACAGCGGGAAATACAGTCTGGGGTGATGAAGGGTGATATGGGTTCTCTCAGGCACATCAGAGGGCGACGCCTTCATCAGGGAGCTGAAGAGAAGGGGTGTGAGGGTGCTGGCCTCGGCGGTGACGGCGCAGGGCGCGGAGAACGCACGCTCGGCAGGGGCGGATGAAGTGGTGGCCCGGCCTCTTGACAGGGAGATGATGGAGCGTCTTATAAGCCGCAAAAAGGTGGATGCGGTGGTGGACGCCACCCATCCCTTCGCTGTGGAGGCGTCGAGGAACGCCATAGAGGCATGCCAAGGTGCAGGAGCCCGATATGTGAGGCTTGAGAGGCCGGAGGCGGAGCTCCCTGAGAGCAGGCTCATACACACTGTGGATGGTTTCGAGGAGGCGGCGGAGACAGCCTTCGACCTTGGGGAGACGGTGCTCTCCACATGCGGCGTCAGGAACATCCACATCTTCTATAGGAGGGCCAAATCCTCTGGGAAGCGGTTGATCGCCAAGGTGCTCCCCACCAGGGAGTCCATGGAGAGATGCCTCGGCCTCGGCATGGCGCCAAAAGACATAATAGGGATATACGGGGCGCTCAATAAGGATATGTACCGGTGCCTTATAAGATGGTTCTCGGCCCATGTGCTGGTCACAAAGGAGAGCGGCCCTGCAGGCGGCCTTGAAGACAAGGTCCGGGCAGCCCTTGAAGAGGACATCCCTGTGGTGGTGGTCAGGCGGCCGCAGGTGGATTATCCCTCTGTGGCCCGCTCACCTGAAGAGGTGCGGGAGATACTGGAGGTGACGGAAGATTAAGGGCAAGGTCTATCTTGTTGGCGCAGGCCCCGGCGACCCGGAGCTGCTCACCATCAAGGCAAGGAGGCTTATAGAGGAGGCGGACTCCATACTCTATGACAGGCTTGTAAAGGAGGAGATACTCCGCTTTGCCCGGGGTGATGCGAGGCTCATCTTCGTGGGCAAGGAGCCTGGGCGCCACATCATAGATCAGGAGGCTATCAACAGGATCATCGCCGAGGAGGCCGGGGCCGGGAGGATGGTTGTGCGCCTCAAGGGCGGCGACCCCTTTGTCCTGGGCAGGGGCGGTGAGGAGGCGAGGGCCCTGCGGAGACAGGGCATTGACTTTGAGGTGGTGCCTGGAGTGACCTCGGCCATCGCCGTCCCGGAGGCTGCGGGAATCCCCATCACAGATCGAGCTGCCTCTTCAAGCTTCACCATAGTCTCAGGCCACTCGGCGCGGGATAAAGGGGAGCCGATGACGGACTTCACAAAGATCGAGGCCGAGACCGTTGTCATCCTCATGGGCCTTGGGAACCTCCCACGCATCGCGGAGCAGCTCATGACAAGGCGCCCCCCTGAGACGCCTGTGGCCGTGATACAGCAGGGCACCACAGAGAACGAGAAGGTGGTCATTGGAACGCTGGAGAACATCGCAG
>RFHW01000004.1 GCA_003695745.1 Methanobacteriota archaeon
CGGACCTCGCCCACGATTATCCGGTCAGGCCTCATCCGAAGGGCGTTCTTCAGGAGGTCGTCCATGGTGATCTCGCCCTTGCCCTCCACATTTGGCGGGCGGGTCTCAAGGCGCACCCTGTTCTTGTGGCGCAGATATAGCTCTGCCGTGTCCTCTATGGTGATGATGCGCTCTCTGTTGGGGACGAAGACGAGAAGGGCGTTTAAGGTGGAGGTCTTCCCGCTCGCCGTGCCGCCGGCTATGAGTATGTTGTTCGGCGCCACACCAAGGCCGTCTATGCACATCCAGAGAAAGGCTGCAAGCTCAGAGCTGAGCGTACCGTATCTGATGAGGTCAACGACCGTTATGGGGTCTCTGTTGAACTTCCTGATGGTGACCGATGTGCCGTCAAGGGAGATGGGCGGTATGGTTATGTTCACCCTTGAGCCGTCCGGAAGGCGCGCATCCAGGATGGGAGAGCTCCGGTCTATGCGCCTCTGAATATCCCTTGCGATCTTCTCGGCGATGTGCTCAATCTCGCTTGGAGAGTTGAAGACGATGTTTGTCTCGCAGGCGCCATATGTCTTGTGATACACATACACAGGGTAGTTCGAGCCAACCACCATGATCTCCTCAAGGTTGTCATCGTCTAGAAGGGGGTTCAGCCTGCCATATCCCACCATCTCCTCAACAACCATGTCAGAGATATGGTCCATCTCCTCATCAGAGAGCTTGGGGAAACGCTCTACAAGTATCTTCAGGATCTCGTCCTTGAAGATGCGGTTCCTCTTTCCCACGTCAAGGATGAGGGAGGGGTCTATGTCTATCTGCATGATGGCTATCTCCCTCACCTTCTCCTTTATCTTGAAGCCCTCCTTGTCGAGGGGCGGGGCCAGGAGGTTGTACAGGGGCAGCTCTCCCGGCCGCTCATAGATCTCCACATTCTCATATGAATCTAGAAGCTTCATCGAAGAACACCACCTTATGGGGCAGGACCACTATGCCCTGCTTTGGATCTATCTTAAAACCGAATCTGCGCAGCTCGTAATTGGTCTCTCTCATCTTCAGCACCGTCATGGCCCTGTGGAACTCCTTGCCCTCACGATATATCTCCATCAGTATAATGCCTCTTGCTATGAACTCCTCCACACCGAACCTGCTCACACCTTCATTGCCGGGTATGATCTCGCTTGTGATGATGGAGGTGCAGCCGCTGCTCAGGAGGAGGTTGTTGAGCCTGTGGATGGCGATCCGCACCTCCGCCTCATCCTCGAAGTGAAGGCCGAATGCCGGCAGCGAATCTATGATGACCCTTTTGGCCCCTATCTCGCTTATCACCTCATAGACCTTCCTCACGATCATGTCAAGGGTGAATGGCATCTCCAGCTGATATTTCTCCTTTGACGGCAGCCCGGACCTTGGATAGGAGACATCCACGATCACAAGCTTCCCCTCCTCCTCGTATTTTGTCAGGTCCCATCCAAACTTAAGCGCCTCCTTACGCAGGTCATCGGGCCTCTCGTCCATGGATATGAAGACCCCTGGCTCGCCGTGCTCAACGCCATAGAGCAGGAACTGGAGGCACAGTATGGTCTTGCCGGCCCCTGGTCCGCCTGTAATGAGGATGGTGGAATTGATGGGGAAGCCCCCTTCAAGTATATCGTCAAGCCCCTGGATGCCTGTGGGCGCCCGTAGGGATATCTCCTCTTTCAGCTTTCTGGTCCTTCCTTCATCCGCCTTTTTTTCACCGGCCTCTTTCCCGCGCCGCCGGTCTAAAAGCTCTCTTTTCACCTTCTCAAAGTCGTGGGCAGGGATCTCATAGATGGATTTGTTGAAATGCACATACCACCGCTTCTTGTTGGTCACGAAGGTGAGCTGCGGGATAAGGGGTTTTGCCGGGACGGGCGACACATCGAGGTGCTCCACCTTTATCTTATGGGGGTGCGCCGGGTCTTTTTTGTCAAAGCGGTAGCCGCCGGTCACTATGGAAAGCCCTGTGAACTCGGATATGCGGGTCACGTAGGTGATGATCTGATCGTTCTCCTTGATCCTCTTAACGCTGTCCCCCCACCTGTCCTGAAATCCAATAACCTCTCCTGTGCTCTTCACAGGCTTATATTCATCATAGTCCACCACTCTGAGCCAATATCTCGCCATTTTATAGTCCGTTCACCATATTAAATCCAAATGTGTCTTTTTCACCCATATAATCTATCAAAATATATTTTTACTATAAAATATTAAACATAACACCTATATAAATGTAATGTCACAGCACCAGATCAGAACAACAAACAGCTCAGCACCGCTCCCCACCCTCCCTAACAACCTTCACAGCACCGCATTTAACACAGAGAACCCGCCCATGGCTCTGAAAAAGCGGCAGCCGGCAATTGGGACAGTGCAGGCCAAGCATCTTCGCTCCAGACAAAAGAAGCCTCACCATCTCATCAGACTCGTCCATACAAAAGCTTTAATAGCCAGAGATATAAAACTTACCCAACCCAAGAAAACACGCACAAAGAGAGGGATAGGACAAGATGACAGAAAAAATCAGAGAGATAGTGGAAATCCTCAACCAGATCATAAAAGACACATCTGTCCCGAGAAACATAAGAAGAGGGGCGGAAGAGGCGCGGGACATCCTCCTCGACAAAAAACAGGACGTCAAAGACAGGGCAAGCTCAGCACTATACATACTGGAAGAGCTATCAAACGACAGAAACCTCCCCATACACGCACGCACAATACTCTGGAACGTGGCAAGCGCGCTGGAAACCCTCTAAACACCCCCATCCATCCCCCCCTTCAACCAAAATGACACACTTTTCTAAAAAAAGAAGATAACGGGCTCGTAGCTCAGCCTGGAAGAGCACCACGTTCGCAACGTGGGGGCCCCGGGTTCAAATCCCGGCGAGTCCACTTGTCACCCTCCCTCAAGCTTCGATTATCATCTCGCTTTCGGTCGCTCGACACCGGTTTTTTAATCCAATCGCTGAAAGGCGATTGGAGCGGGGGTAGAACGCTTTGTATTCACAATTTCTTTTCGCCAATGAAAAGAAAGGGGGCGGCAGCCCTCCTGCGTTGTGCAGGAAGGATCACTCTTCGTAACATGGACATTGGTGGTTGAGAGCGGTTAAAGAGGTTTGAGGTGTGTCTTTAGACGCCGGCGGTTGTAAAGGCTTTGTTCTGTTTTGGGTTTTCAATAGCTTATGAGCGGTTTTGTGCTTTTCATCTGTGTGAGGATGACGTCCTCATAGCTGTGGAAGTCTGCAAGGCCCTGGTCGGCCAGGCTCCATGTGTCTTCTTTGACGGTGTTTGTCCGTGCATCATACCAGTCCTGTGTCAGGGTTATCACATAGGCGAATCTCTTTGTGTCCCAGTCGGTGGCGTCCAGGGTGCCGATGCAGCTGAGCCCGTATCTGCTGCAGATTGCGGTCATGGACTCAGGATATCCTTCTATGGTGGCGTAGTCCTTTGAGTCGTAGAGGAATGTGAGCTGGTTCACAGGCTCGACAGCGAATCCCACTGCCTTTTCCGGTTTCTCCACTATGATGAGGAACTCTGAGACCACCTGGCCTCCAAAGACGTCCTTTGAATCGTCCCATCTGAAGTAGCCCTGGGGGAGCGAGAATATCATGGCGCCGCCGAGCTTGTTGCCGATGAGCCTGTGGTCCGGGAACTGCTTGGAGATGGAGGCGGATCCTGCGTGCCAGGCCTTCCTCTCGCCGAAGATCGGGTTGACCTCATACCATGGAGCCCACATAACCCCGTTGAGATGGTCTGAATCCCCTCCTTTGATGGTGGCATAGTCGTATTCACCGGTTATCACCCATGTCTGGACCACCTCATTGGGGGATCTGAGCTGGCGCAGGTGCTCGTCACTGTATTGCTTCAGGCCAAGCTTCTGGAGGTTGTTGAACTCATCGGCGTTTATGAAATAGGGTTTGTCTGCAAAGAGCCCGAACATCACCTCTGCCTCGGCGTCAAATCCCTCTGTGGGGTCGCCTGAGCCCGGGATGTCCCAGCCCTCTGTATCCACGAGCAGGAAGCCGGCGTCCCTGTCCTCGAAGAGTATCTGATACCTGCCTATGCCGTTGGGGTCGTGGAGGGCGGTGGTGCCCCACTGGATCTTGTTGTTCCCCTCCTGGTCTGCAAAGCCCAGGTCAGAGCCTGTGAGCATGTCGGTGGGGTTCTCAACCCTGTCGTTGTAGACGAGTAGGTCCTTTCCAAGGACCTTGTCATAGAGCAGGTAGTAGCTGTGGTCAAGGTTCACCTTGATGCTGTAAAATGGGGTTTCCATCTCAAGCCAGCCTTTATCCGGCGCTTTTTCATCTATCAGTGGCTCCCAGACCCGTATGAAGGCGTCCTCCTCCTTACCGTTGACGTTCACCCTTTTCGGGAGCTTCAGCTCATGGAGTATCTTCCGCTCCTGTATGGTGAGGACCAGCGATTCGGTGTCCTCGGCGCCTTTGCTGTCTGTGACGGTGAGTGTGATGGTGTGTGTCCCGGGCGAGAGTGTTGAGACGCTGATGGAGCGTCCTCTCCCAAGCTCGCCGTCTATACTTGAGGACCAGACGAAGTTGGATCCAAGGATGTTCTCACCGTCCTCCTTGTCCTTGGCATCGGCCTTGAAGACCACCGTCTGCCCGGAGGTCAGGACGATGTTGTCCTCTGGCGATGTGATCTGCGCCACAGGCGGCTCGTTCATGAGCTTCTCACCCATCATGGGTATGAGGATCTCTGTCACCACCGCGCCGAGGATGACGAGGACGACGGTCACGATCATGGCGGCCTTCTTGCCTCCGCCGAGCTTCCTTGCGATCATATCGTCGATGGCGAACTTCCCAGTGTGACCGTGTTTTATCACCATGTCCTTTACGAGCTGCAGCTCCTTTTCGCCGAGCTTGTAGCCTTCCTTTTTGAGCCTCTCCACCGCATCCTCTTCAAGGGCCTTCAAAGTATGGTATTCCTGCCTCCCCATGAGGCTGTCAATGGTCTTGATGACCTTTGCCTCGTCAAGCTCTTTTACAGCGGCCTTGATCTCCATGGCGATGGAGGGCATCTCCTTCTTTTTGGGCGCCTCCTCTTTTTTCTGCCTGGCCGCGATGCTTTCCCGGGCGTTATCACGCATCGCCTTGTAATCCTCGTTCCCGGGATCTAGCTTGAGGGCGGTTTCAAAGTTTTCAAGGGCCTCCTCAAACCTCTCCAAGAGCCCCAGAGCAACGCCTTTCTCATACCATAGTGCGGCGTTCCTCGGGTCCTTGTCTATGGCCTTGTCAAAGGCCGAAAGCGACTCCTCTATCTTTCCCCGATCGTCCTTTGCTATCCCCTCCTCCTTCAACGCCCTGGCCTTGGAAAGCCACTTCTCCGCTTCCTTCGACCCAGGGCTCTTCTCCTCCGCTGGCTGCCCGATCCTCTGTCCACACTTCATGCAGAACTCGGCATCATCAGGCACAGACTCGCCGCACTTTGGACAATACACTTGCAACACCACTCTCCCCTAAAGTTGTGCACGGATGGTTTATAAATTTTGTTCTATGATTAAAGTTAAATACCAATTAAAGTTAAATACCATAAGGAGGTTAATGAGGGGCGTATGAATCTGGAGGAGCTGCTCTCATCACTTGTGGGCACCGAGGAGATCGAGCTTGAGAACGTCAGTGTTGACGCTGAAGAGCTTGTTCTGAAGGTTCAGCAGGCGATCGTGAGCGCAGGTCTGCCGGCACCGGCCGCTCGGCTCGCGCCTGAGGTTGCAGAGGCGTCTGGGCCTGTCAGGTTCGAAACGCCGATCCGCGAATATAAGGGGGAGGTTGTGGAGGTGCAGATGGGCGCCACCAAATCAGAGGGGGGGACCCGGAGGAAGGTGATCAAGCTCGGCGGGCAGAAGTCGCTCTTCTGGTTCGAGGGCGGGATCCGGAACAGGCCTGTGGTGACCTTCGATGTCTTTGACGTTGCGCCGCCCCTTCCAAGGGCGATTCGGGAGCATGTGGAGGATGTGTGGGACTCGCCGGCTGAGTGGGCGAAGAAGGCGGTGAAGCTCGGAGCCGATCTCGTGACCATCCACCTGACGAGCACCGATCCCAATAATCAGAACACCACGCCCAAGGAGGCTGCCAGGGTGGTGGAGGACATCCTGCAGGCCGTTGACGTGCCCCTTGTCATCGGCGGCAGCGGGACGCCTGAGAAGGATCCTCTGGTGCTTGAGAAATGCGCCGAGGCCGCAGAGGGCGAGAGATGCCTCCTGGCATCGGCCAACCTCGACCTTGACTACAAGAAGATCGCTCAGGCCGCCATCAAATACAGGCACAACGTCCTGTCATGGACGAGCATGAACATCAACGATCAGAAGAGCCTGAACCGCCTCTTGTTCGACGAGGGCCTCCCCAAGGAGCAGATCGTGCAGGACCCGACCACCGGCGCCCTTGGATACGGTCTTGACTACACCTACTCTATCATCGAGCGCATGAAGATAGGCGCCCTAAAGGGGGATGAGGAGCTTCAGATGCCCATTTCCTGCGGTGTCACCAACGCCTGGGGCGCCCGTGAGAGCTGGCTCAAGAACGATGAGTGGGGGCCGAGAGAGTACCGGGGCCCGCTCTGGGAGATCCTCACAGGTCTTGCCGTGCTCATGGCCGGGGCCGATATCATGATGATGCTCCATCCAACTGCCGTCAAGACAGTGAAGGACGTGATACTCTCCATGACGGGGGAGAAGAAGTCCAGGCCTGTGAAATATGAGGACTGGATAACCCTTTAAGGCTTGAAATGGCAGGCTCAACCCTCTTCCTGATACTCCTGCTGTCTTTTTCACTTGGCGTCGGGGTCAACCTTTTGCTGCATCGGATCATTAAGAGAAACCTTCTAACGCTTGTCATGTCTCTATTTGCAGCCCCTTTGGTTGGCGAGATGTTGCAGGGTGTGGTGAACGCCGCCCTGCGAGGCTGGAGCACGAATAACATTGGCGCCGCCCTTGGCAGAGGGATCGGGGCCGGTCTCACCCTCGTCATAGGCGTCTGGGCCTATATCCTCGCAAGCCTCGGCACATCACTCTATCGATGGTCCAAAGAGAGACACCGCCGGAATGGTTAAAATCTGTAGACCCTGGCCTTGACCCTGTTGCCCACGATGATGACACCCTCAGATTCGAGGAGGCGTTTTTTCATCTCAACGCCCTTTGAGAAGCCGCCCAGCGACAGGTCAGACCTCACAACACGATGACATGGCACCGCGATGGGGGTGGGATTTTTGTTCAGGGCTGATCCAACGGCGCGAACCGCCTTTGGCCGTCCTATTGCTGCCGCGATCTCCTTGTATGTGGACACCATGCCCCGCGGTATCTCCTGTGTCTTTTCATATACCAGCTGCTGGAATTCTGTGAGCGCCATCTCCTCTCAACATATTTATACCAAGGAGGTCTCTATTTAACGGTTATGATTCGTGTTGAGAACCTGACAAAGAGCTTCAACAGGCTCACAGCGCTTGACGGCGTGAGCCTCCATGTGAAGAGAGGCGAGTCCTTCGCCCTTCTCGGGCCGAACGGCGCTGGAAAGACAACCCTTGTAAGGATTCTGAGCACCCTTCTGCGGCCCACCTCCGGCACTGTCGCCATAGACGGCATAGACATCCTTGAAGACCCGGTGGAGGCCAAGAAACGGATAGGCGTGGTGTCCCACAACCCCTTCCTCTATGATGAGCTCACGGCCCTTGAGAACCTCCGCTTCTATGGCGAGCTCTATGACTGTGAGCCGGAGATCACGGCGCTTCTGAAGGAGGTGAACCTCGAGGACCGGGCCCGCGACCTTGTTGGCACCTATTCACGGGGCATGAAACAGCGCCTCTCCATAGCAAGAGCTCTCCTCCATGACCCCCCCATTTTGATCCTTGACGAGCCCACATCAGGCCTTGACATGACCTCTAGAAAGGATTTCTACCGTCTCCTTCAGCAGTTGAAGAGCAGGGGAAAGACCTTTCTCCTCACCACACACTATATGGAGGAGGCCAAGGAGCTATGCACGAGAGGCGTCCTGCTCAATAAGGGAAGGGTGGTCTCAGAGCTGGATCTCACAAGACCTGAAGAGGAGCTGGAAGGCATCTTTGCGGGGTTGGAAGGATGAATCCGCGGCACATTCTGGCAGTGACAAAAAAAGACATTAAAGCCGAGCTTCGTGGGAAGGAGACGCTGAATTTCATGTTCCTCTTTTCGTTCATCTCGCTGCTCATGTTCAACTTCGCCACAGACCCCTATTCACCAACATTGAAGGATGTGGCGCCGGGTTTCCTCTGGTTCGTCTTCATATTCACCGGGATGCTCGGCCTCTCCCGTGCCTTCCTGAAGGAGAAGGAGACAGGCACCCTTGAGGGGCTGCAGCTGGCGCCCCTCTCAAAGGAGGACATACTCTATGCCAAGATCATCTACAACCTCCTGCTCATGCTGGCCATCGAGGCCGTGGCCTTCCCCCTTTTCATCGTCCTCTTCAACTACGAGATCCAGGGAAGCGTTGCAGAGGCCCTTATAGTGCTCACCCTCGGCAACATCGGCTTTGTCATCGTGGGCAGCTTTATGAGCGCCCTTGTCATGTCAGCCCGGAGCAGGGAGCTTGTGCTCCAGATCATCGTCCTCCCCCTTCTCCTGCCTGTGATAATCCTCACGATCATCGCCCTCAGGAAGGTCATGATATTTGCGGAACCTTTATTAACCATTGGCGAGATAAAGCTCGTGGTTTCATATGTGGCGATCATGGCTGTGCTCTCAAGCCTGTTATTCGAGTACATCTTGGAGGAATAGACCTTGAGGTTTGAAAGGAAATATGCAGTGGCGCTCCTGGCAGCGCTTTGGGCCATGGTCCTCTATGCCATGTACTCGGCGCTCTTTCGCCTCGGGCCGCTCAAAGAGGAGCTGCTGAGATTCGAGGGAGACCCTATGCGCCACGGCTACAAGATATTCTTCTTCTCCATGGAGACGGCTGCGATCACATACCTCGCCTTTACCGTGCTCCTCGTGGCAAGCATACTCTATCTCCGCTCCAAGGACATGAAGTGGGATGTGATAGGCTCAAGCTCGGCCAAGATCGGGATCGTCTTCACAACCATACTCCTTGTGAACGGCGCCATATTCTCAAAGGTAGGCTGGGGCGCCTACTGGAACTGGGACCCGCGGCAGACAACAAGCCTCATGCTCTGGTTCATACTGGCAGCATACCTCTCACTCAGGACAGCCATAGACAGCGATGAGACCCGGGCAAGGCTCTCAGCCATCATCGGCATCTTCGGATTCGTGGGCGTGCCCCTCACCCATGTGTCAGCCACCATATGGGTCTCCAACCACCCCCAGCTCTACAATCAGGCTGGCAAGGCGCCCTTCAGCCTTGACAAGGCAGGTGTGAGCGTCTTCATGATGATGATGCTGGGCGTGCTCGTCCTCTACCTCTATTTCATGTGGCTCACAGTGAAGATCGAGAGGCTTAACCAAAAAGTTTTAAGTGGTGAAAGATGAGCGAGTTTAGAAGCATAATGGCGGTGGCAGCGATCCTCTGGACCCTACTCATACTCTATGTGGGGTATCTGGACCAGAAGGTGCGCAGCCTCGAGGAAAGGCTTGAAAAATAACATTAGGTGATCTTACTTGGATCAGAAGCAAAAGAAGAAGGTAAAGCTTGCGGCAGGCATATTGATTGTTGTCCTGCTCATCCTTGCAAGCATCAACTCCATCGGCAACTTTTTGAATCCCCTGAAGTTCGTGAGCGAGGTGACGGCCCAGCCGGAGCAGTATCTTAACAGGAATGTTCAGGTTGTGGGCGTTATCGTGGAGGGCACGTGGCAGCAGACAGGGCCCAACACATTCACATTCCAGCTCACCGATGGCAATGACACGGTGGACGTGGTGTACACTGGCGATGTGCCGGGCACATTCAAACCGGGTGTGGGGATCACCGTCATAGGCACTCTGGTGTCGGAGGATAAGGTGGTTGCGAACAAGCTCCTTGCCAAATGCCCCTCCAAATATGAGGAGACCCTGAAAGACGCGCAGGAAGAAGGCAGGATATAAAAGAAGAATAAAACCCACGACCATTTCAATACTACTCTAGTCCTATTCAAATGAGCGTGCCAGGCTCAGCTACCATATCAGGGCTCTCAGAGAAGAAGGGCTTGTTGAGACAGAGAAAAAAGGCAAGAAC
>RFHW01000150.1 GCA_003695745.1 Methanobacteriota archaeon
GATCAATATAACGTCTGCCGCCTTCAGGGAGTCGCTGTCCTTTATATCCGCGAATGCGGATAGGGTGCAGTGCCGCCCCTGCGTGCCGGCGGCCACCACCTCCACACCGGCCTCCTTCAGCCTCGCAGCAAGGGACTCGACCTGCTCCTTCCCCCCGGTGTTGTAGAGGCTTGCGCAGCCGCCCACGCAGCCCAGTATCCCCACCTTCTTTCCCTCCACCATTGCCAGTATGTCCTCAAAGGGTTTTTCGCTTGTAACGATCATAAAGGCCTCACCACTGGAGAATACCGCTATAGGGATATATAAAATTAGGGTATGCGCGGCGGGGAATGGCTTCAGAGCCGCCTAAACATGGATCACCTCAAAGTCCGGAGCGCCCTCTGGCAGGTGCTCCCTCCTCTGGCAGAGTATGGTCTTCACCTTTTTTTCTCTTGCCACCTTGGCGATGTTCTCTGCAAAGGGCCCCTTGGCTATGACTATCTCATAGGGTATCTGCTCCTTTTTCATCGCCTCCTCTATGGTGGAGAGCTTCCTGAAGATGATGTCGCATCGCTCATGGGCTATGTCCTTTTTCAGGTCTCTCACCACCTTCTCGCCCATGAACCCGATGTTCTCTGTGAGGGCTGCCACCTTCTCGGACATGGCCCTGTCCCTCACATCGAGTATGATGAGCTTGGCCTGTTTTCTCTTGGCAAGCTCTATGGAGTGGTCTATGAGGCTGCGGGGCATCGTTGTTGAAGAGAAGACCACCATTATCTTTTCCATCGTCCATCACCTACAGGAGCCTGAGCCCTATGGCAGGCCAGTATATGAGGGCCATCACGATAAAGACTGTCCACGAAAGGATATTTAATATTAAGCCTGGTTTGATCATCTCCGAGACCTCATAGTATCCTGAGGAATAGGCTATGGCGTTTGGCGGTGTGCCCATGGGCAGCATGAAGGCGAGGCCGGAGGGCAGCGCCACGATGAAGACAGTGGCAACGGGGTTGATGCCGAGGGCGCTTCCAATGGTGAAGCCTATGGGCAGGACCATGGCCACCGTTGCAACATTGCTTATGCCTTCTGTGAGAAGCTTTGAGATGAGTGAAAGCCCGACAAGGAATGTCACTGGTGTGAGTTCGCTCCCGGTTAGAAGGATCCCTGCAAGCCACTGTGCAGCGCCTGTTGATACCAGAGCCGAGCCAAGGGATATGGCGCCGCCGTACATGAGTATGACGCCCCAGTTCACATAGTCCTCCACGTCCTTCCACTCCATCACCCCGAGGACAAAGAGCAGGACCGATGCAAGGAGGGCGATGTTGGCCAGCCCGATCCTGTTTCCAAGGGATATCCACGCGAGGAGTGTGAGGGCCATTATGAGCGCCACCCTGGACTCCTCCTCTGTGACTCCGCCCTTCTCCAGAAGCTCCTCCTCGATGACCTGTCTTGCAGAGGAAACGTCGCCTATGTCTATCCTGAATGAGATGAGCAGCACCCCGTATGCCAGGAGGAGCATGACCGCCACAAGGGGCGCGGCCGCAACTATCCAGTCAAAAAAGCCGATCTTCACACCATAGTACTGGTTCAGGAGGCCGAGGGCAAGGGGGTTTCTGGCGCCGCCCAGGAGCGTTCCGATACCGCCGATTATCGCCCCCCAGGCAAGGCTGAGGAAGAGAAGGGCGCCATACCTGCTCTTCAGAGGCTCCAGATCAAGGCTCTCGGCTATCCCCACCACCACCGGGAAGAGGATGGCTGCAACGGCGTGCTCTGGCATGATAAAGGCCATTGATGCGCTCGTTAAAAGGACCCCGGCAACAAGGCGGCCCGGGCTCCCGTCAAAGCGCTTCAGGAGTATGAGGGCCATTCTCTTGGAAAGGCCGGTCTTCATCATCGCTGCTGCGAGGATAAAGGCACCCAGTATGAAGAAAACTGCACTGTTCCCGAAAAGGGCATATGCCTCATTGGCGTCCAGCACCCCCAGGAGCGGGAGGGCCGCCATGACAAGTATCCCTGTTACAGAGAGGGGAAGGGCGTTCGTGCCCCACAGCACCACTGCCATGGCGAAGATCGCAAGGGCCCGCTGCCCCTGCAGGGACAGACCTTCTGGAGCGGGCATCAGGCTTATTGCCAGGAGCAGGGACAGGGACAGACCTATTAAAAAACTCCTTCTGGAGGGCCCCCTGCCAGATGACATGGAGGATTTTTTCATGGAGGAGGTTATATAACCCTTTCCACTCGCCCCTCCGGCGTTAAGATCTGAAGGCGCCTGCAATAGAGGAGGGGCTGGAGGCGGCGAGGGCGGCCAGGATGCCCGATGGAAAATGTAATAAATATTATATACCTTCCTGACATTACACCCTTACCGACACCTATTCGCAGTGGAGACCGGTCAATGAAGGAAGGCGAGTTCGAGATATCCACCAAGGTCGATGGAGAAAAAGTGGTCTACAGGAGACGCTCCACGCTGGAGGAGAGGACGCTCATCTATGACAGCGGGCGATGCGTGGGCTGCCTTCTCTGCGAGATACCCTGCCCGGTGGACGCCATAGACATGGGGGCCACAGGCTCTGTGGCGCGGGGGCTTGTGGAGGCGCCCAAGCTCGTGGTTGACATGGAGCTCTGCACCTTCTGCGGCATATGCTCTGAGACCTGCCCCTTCAACAGCTATGAGTTCTATATCGATGGAAAGCCTATCCGGGGGGCCGAGGATTATCTCACCTATGAGCGCAGCTTTGAGATGGATGCCTCAGAGGTCAGGCTGAAGGGCCGGGAGCTCGAAAGGATGCTTGAGGAGCGCGCCGGCACCTGTCCCAGGGGAGCGCTGGTGGCAGGCAAAGGGTCCCTGGAGTTCCTTGAGAGGGAGTGCATCTACTGTCAGGGCTGCGTGGGCGAGGACCACGGATTAGATATAAAAGTGAAACGCGCAATAGAAGGCGCAATAACAGTGGACAACGAGCGCTGCCAGGGCTGCGGGGCCTGCCGGGACATCTGCCCCACCAAGGCGCCCTCCTATCCCAGACCGGGAGTTGGCGAGTCTGTGGAGAAGACGGTGATAGACGAGCGCATATGCAACTACTGCGGCGCCTGTGAGAAGGTGTGCCCTGTGGACGCCATCAAAGTGACACGGAACAGGATAAACTATCGGAAGGGCCGGGAAGCCCCGTGGACAGCCATGTGGGTGGAGGCCTTTGAGAAGCTCAAGACAGAGAGCGAGGTGTAGATTTGGGCTTTGAGTTCGTAATAGATGAGAAGCTCTGCATAGGCTGCGGCAACTGCGTGGTGGTCTGCCCGGTGGATGCCTTCAACTCCATGGACATCGCCGGCGGCAAAGGAGCGAACCTGAAGGAGCTCACCCGGCGGGTGGCAGACGGCAGGGCCGTTCAGGTGGACAGGGCCCTTTGCAACGGCTGCGGCACCTGCGTGCAAAACTGCCCCACCGACGCCCTCATCATCGTGAGCGACGCACCAGAGGAGTCTGTCAAGCTCGTGGAGGGCGAGGCCCTCGACCTGGTGGGTGTGAAGGCAGACATATACAGGCTGCTCAAGGAGAGAAGCCTCACCATACCCCAGATAGCCGAGGAGCTGGGCATCGGCACACGGGAGGTCTTCCTCCATCTCATGGCGCTCAAGCGTGAGGACAGGGTCTTCGAGGGCGAGCGCGTGGGCGGGCGGTTCGCCTACACCACAGAGCCGCCCAAACCCCCTGTTGTGGAGGAGAAAGAGGCTGAGGAAGCCATCGTCATAGATGAGAAGAGGGCAGAGGAGATCCGGAAGAAGCTGGAGGCCGCCATGGCATCCTTCGGCCAGTCCAAGGTGAGGCTCATGATAGAAACAAATAAGCTTGAGAGGGCCCTTGAGGTGGTCACCAACAAACCCAAGAAAGGCGGTGAAGAGAAGTGAAGGCCACGCTGATAACAGGCAGGACCATCAAGCAGGGCATGGTGATAGAGTCCAAGGACTCGGCCATGTACACCGAGGCGAACGCCATATGCGAGCTCGACCCCGATGATATGAAGAAGCTCGGCATATCCGAAGGCGACACCGTGAGGGTGAGCTCGGCCTCTGGCGAGGTCCATGTGCGGGCCGTCAAATCCCTTCAGGCGCCTCACCGCGGCATCATCTTCATGCCCATGGGGCCATGGGCCAACATGGTGACAAGCCCTGAGACAGACTCCGTTGGCATGCCATCCTTCAAAGGGGTGCCTGCTGAGGTGGAGCCAGCGAAGGACAAAAGAGTGCTCACCTATCCTGAGCTCCTGAAAGAGACCTACGGGAAGTGAAAAGATCATGGAAACCCATACCGACGTCATATGCCCCTTCTGCGGGACCCTCTGCGACGACATAGAGGTGCAGGTAGAGGGCGGCAGGATCATGGATGTGCTGAACGCCTGCAAGCTGGGCACCGCCAAGTTCATGAGCATGAACAAGAAGCACCGGCCCCTAAAACCCAGGGTGAGGGGCGAGAATGGTTTTGAAGAGACCACCGTGGAGGATGCGGTGGAGCGCGTGGCCCGGATGCTTGTGGAGGCCAAAAAACCGCTGCTCTATGGCTGGAGCACCACCGAGTGCGAGGCCCATTCCGTGGGCATCGAGCTTGCAGAGGAGGTGGGCGGCGTCATCGACAGCCACAGCTCGGTGTGCCACGGCCCCTCTGTCATCGCCATACAGGACGTGGGCTATCCATCGGTCACGCTGGGCGAGGTGAAGAACAGGGCTGACCTTGACATCTACTGGGGCTCCAACCCCATGCACGCCCATCCGCGGCACATGTCCCGGTATTCCCGCTATCCAAGGGGCTATTTCAGGGAGCGCGGGCAGGCGGACCGCACGGTGGTGGTCATTGACGTGCGAAAGACGGACACAGCGAGCATCGCCGACAAGTTCCTGCAGGTGGAGCCCGGCGGCGACTATGAGCTGGCGAATGCCTTCAGGGCGGCCCTGAACGGCGTGGAGCTGCCTGATGAGGTGGCCGGCGTCCCGAAGAAGGACATCCTCCAGACCCTTGACATCATGAAGGAGGCGCAGTTCGGCATCCTCTTCTTCGGCGTGGGCCTCACCATGAGCCCTGGCAAACACCGGAACATTGACTGCGCAATCAAGCTTGTGGCAGACCTCAACAGATACACCAAGTTCTCCATCATGGCCATGCGCGGCCACTACAATGTGACAGGATTCTCCGAGGTTTTGACATGGCAATCAGGCTTTCCCTTCGGCGTGGACTACACCCGTGGCAGGCCATGGTACAATCCGGGCGAGACAACGTCCATTGACCTCCTCACTAGAGGCGAGGTGGACGCCTGCCTCGTCATAGGCGCTGATCCCGGCGGGAACTTCCCCCGGAGGGCGGTGGAGCATTTTGCAAGGATACCCACAGCAACCCTTGAGCCCCATGAGACGCCCACCACATATCTATCCGATGTTGTGATACCAACGGCGATTGCAGGCATCGAGGTGGAGGGCACCGCCTATCGTATGGATGCCGTGCCCCTTCAGGTGCGACGGTTCATGGACCCGCCTGAGGGCGTGTACCCGGATCGGGAGATACTGAAGATGATACTTGACAAGGTGAGGGAGATAAAGAATGGAGCTTGAGATAAAGAACGGCACCGTCTACGACCCCCTCAACAAGGTGGACGGCGAGAGGATGGACATCCTCATAAGGGACGGTCGGATAGTGGAGAAGCTCAAAGGCAAGGCCGATGAGACCATCGACGCCAGAGGCAGGATCGTCATGCCCGGTGGCATCGAGATCCACAGCCACTTCGCAGGCGGCAAGGAGACGGCAGGCCGCCTCTTCCGGCCTGAGGACGGGGCCCGCACCACCTACCGGCGCCTCGACGGCATGCGCGCAGGCTCAGGCTACTCCATGCCCTCATCCTTCACAGTGGGATACCTCTACGCCCAGATGGGCTACACCATGGCCAACACACCGGCCATGCCCCCTCTCTTTGCCCGGCACACCCATGAGGAGCTCTGCGACGTGCCCATCCTCGACAAGGCAGCCTACCCAACATATGACGGCAACTGGTTTGTCATGCGCTATCTCAAGGAAGGCGACCCCGGCAAGCTCGCAGCCTGCACCGCCTGGTTCCTCAAGGCCACGAAGGGGCTTGTGGTCAAACTGGTCAACCCCGGCGGCACAGAGAACTGGGGCTGGGGCCGGAACGCCGTGAGCATCGACGAACCTGTCATCGGCTTTGACGTGACACCCGCCGAGATCGTTAAAGGCCTCGCTGAAGCGAATGAGCGCCTTGGCCTGCCCCACTCCATACACCTCCATCCCAACAACCTGGGCAAGCCAGGGAACTTTGAGACAACGCTTCAGACCCTTGAGCTCACACGCAACGTGCCTGTGAAGAATGGCCGCCAATCCATGTATCTCACCCACGCCCAGTTCCACAGCTTCGGCGGCGACAGCTGGAAGAGCTTCGAGTCCAGGGCAGACGAGGTTGCCAAGTACATCAACGGCTGCGACCACGTGGTCTGCGACACAGGCAACGTGACACTCGATGAGACCACGACGATGACCAGCGACGGGCCCATGGAGTACTTCCTCCACAACCTCACCCATCTGAAGTGGATGAACAAGGACGTGGAGCTTGAGACCGCTCCGGGTATAACGCCCTTCATCTACAGCAGGAAGAACCCCGTTCACTCTGTTCAGTGGGCCATCGGCCTAGAGCTCGCCCTACTCATAGAAGACCCGTTCAAGGTGCTTCTGGCAACGGACCATCCCAACGGCGGCCCCTTCACACGGTATCCGCGGATCATCGCATGGCTCATGAGCGAACCCTACCGGCGCTATTACATCGAGGAGCGTGTCCACGAGGCGGTGCAGAAACAGTCGAGCCTTGCCACGCTGGACCGGGAGTACACCTTCCATGATGTGGCGGTGGTCACAAGGGCCGGCCAGGCCAGGGCGCTGGGCCTCTCAGAGCACAAGGGCCATCTCGGTGTGGGCGCCCACGCCGATGTTGCCATCTACGACCTCAACCCCTCTGAGATCGATCCGAGCAGGGATTACAAGGCTGTGGAGAAGGCCTTCTCAGCCACCGCCTATACGGTGAAGGACGGCGAGGTGGTGGTGCGTGACGGAAAGGTCGTTGCGTCGCCGCAGGGCAGGACCTACTGGGCGAACCCGATCGTGGACCATGAGCTTGAGAGGGAGATGGAGAAGGACATCGAGCAGTATTTCAAGAAGTATTATTCTGTGAATCTCGCCAACTACCCGGTGCAGAAGAGCTATCTCGAGCGGGGCCGGGAGCTCAAGATCGATGCAAGGGATGTGAAATAGGATGAAAGAGGTTGTGCTGACGCCGAAGGAGCAGCCCGCTGTTGGGCTTGAGGCAGAGTCCATATCGCCTGATGTCTTCGCAGGGAAGACGAGCGCTGAGATAGGTCAGCTAAGGGTCTATGAGGGGAAGGTTGAGCGCAGCCTCGGTGATTTCTTCAAGGTCAGCGGTGACGCAGGCGCCTCGGCCGATGAGACCCGGATCGTCATCGAAGGGGATGTGAAGAAGACGAAGCGCATCGGACAGGGGATGACGGCTGGCGAGATACTTATCAGGGGCAGCGCAGGCATGCACCTGGGCTCGAAGATGCGGGGCGGCACCATCACGGTGGAAGGGGATGTGGACGCCTTTGCCTGTCAGGAGATGCGGGGCGGCGAGGTCCATATCAAGGGCAACGCCGGCAGCTATCTCGGAGCAGCCTACCGTGGGAACTGGCGGGGCATGCGCGGCGGCACAATCACCGTGGACGGCAGTGTGGGGAGCGAGATGGGCACCTTCATGCGCGGCGGCAAAATTGTTGTCAAGGGGGATGCAGGGATGTTTGCAGGCA
>RFHW01000151.1 GCA_003695745.1 Methanobacteriota archaeon
AAAGTAAAGCCAGAAAATCCTACTAAGTTTAGGTAAATTAAATAATTCAGACATCATTTTCTCTCCTAGTATGGTGCGGGGTTTATCTTAAATATTTCTACTCCTCCATATTATCCCATTACATTTTCAATACGATACGTGAAGAAGAAACTAAATAAACATAATAAAAAATAAAAGAAGGGCGTAACGCCCTATCTAAAAACTGGCGGGACGGGAAAGACTACTACTCTTGTTTTATATCCCTGACTTTCGTATTCTGCTGCATTTTCTGATATCTTAGGGTCTACAAGCCTCACTTTTTCGTGATTTGCTAGACGCTTTAACTCTTTAGCACTGCCTTTCACATCTACGCCGTATACCCCTATTTCTCCTTGATTAATCTCGTCGAACAGTTGTTGTTCAATCTGAATAGCGCTTTTCAGTCCTTCTTTTTCTACTGGGTCTTTTGAATTTTTCAATTGTTCTTGGGATAACACTATTCTCTCTTTTACCTTTTCCCTGAGCTTCAGTACTGAATCACTAAGAGTTCCTTCTATCTTAAACTCACCTCCATGGTCTGATGTTTTAGACTGGAAATGAGCTTCTTTTGTTTCAACCTGAAATCCTTTTAGTATATTATCTACGTCGCTTGGAGAATAGAGGGCATTCAAAGAAACTGTGGCCTCAATTACAGCATTTGGATCTCTCTCTATTTCAGATTGCAGAACCCTTTTCCTCTCTATGATATACAACGTAGTTGCTCCCGGAATTGCCACTGCAGGCCCGACAAGAATAGTCACTTTCTTATTTGCGGGGTCTATTTTTTCTTTTCGTACTGTTATTGACTCAGCTGCATTGGTAGCTAAAACTCCAGAAAGGAGTACCGCCACAAATATCAGCGCAATGTAACCTTTCTTCATCTTCATCACCTCCTAACCTATAAATCCCACGATCCTTGGGCCGGTGCAGTAAACCTATCTAAATCACAGTATTGACGATTCCAAGGGTTATACCTTCTTGTCTCAGCTTCAAGATTGGCTGACGCACTGCTTGCGCCCTCGGGCTCAAGTTCTAAGTAGGTATAATAGTACGTACTTGTCGATATTCCATGCGCATATGCTGTGTAAATTGTAAAGTCGTCTTCTGGTTCGTCAACATCACACCTTCTCGGCCATGGTAAATTACTGTCACAGTATCCAGTATAATGCGCAAAGTTTGTTACTGGAGTCCTGAACTCGTGGTCATAGGCATCGACCAAGCCAAATTGGTTCTGATACCACCTAATATTCCAAGAGTGCGCTGTTTGCGTGTTGAAAAGATAGTTCCCACGATCTGGTGCCCACCAGCTACTACCACTGCAATAAGCGGCACTTACTATTGGAACACCCCCTATTAGGAACAAAAGCACTACTCCAACTGTTCCCATTTTCTTTCTCACGTTTCTCAACCTCCTTCTATTTTTTCTTCGCAATTTGCTTTACTTCATTCATCCGGAACTTTAACCTTCAAAATCCTAAATGAAAACTGCGAATTTCTCAAAAGATTCTGCGGTTTTTGCAGTTTTCTTTGGGAATTTTTCAAGAAAAGAATATATCGCTCAGCTTCAAACACAATTTTGGGCAGATTATGGGAGGTTCCATAGAAGCACACTGGGAGCGGATAAAACCTTTCCTGGAAATCCTGAAGCTGAAAGGAAGTCTTGTGGATGTCTCAACGATCCTGGCGGTCTCAGCTTTCCTCGGCCGGAGAGACTGGAGGCTCATATGGGCGATGCTCTCCTGCATCCTGATACACAGCGGAGGAGACATCTACAACGACATATATGACCGGGAAATAGACCAGGTATGTAAACCCCTCGCACCCATTCCCTCTGGCAGGATGACCGTAAAGGCTGCCTGGGCATATCTTGCGCTGCTTCTTTTACTCGCACTTTCCATATCCCTGTATCTCAGCAAAATCCTCTTTCTCTGCTTGGTTGCAGGGATTCTCACAGGGTATGTGTTCTACTCCCATCCCATGTTCAGATTCAAGGACATGCCCATAGTTTCAATAGCCATCATTGCCTTTTCTTTTTCACTGGAATCAATAGGTGTGTGGAGCCTTTACTCCGGCATAACAAGAGAGGCGCTTATCGTGGCGGCCTACATATTCCTCTTGGTCTTCTCTCTGGTATTCATGAAGGACTTCAGGGACGTGGAGGGGGATATTAACTCCCTGCCACTCATGTGGGGGGTAAAGAAAGCCGCCATATTTTCGAGCATGTTGTGCATCCTTCCATTAATGATTTTTGTTTTCCTGTCGACTATATATCAGCAGGCCATTATCTGGATCGCGGCTCTCACATTTATCTCCCTTGTCTCATCGTGCATCAAAATACTGGTCTTCGGAGATCCAGTTGCACAGGGGAGGGAACTCAAAAACAGGATGATATTATCCTTGAGCATGCCAAACATTGTGCTTTTTGCTCTGAGCGAAGCACGTTCTTGGTTATAGATTATTTATCAGGCATGAATCGGTGGATGAATCTCTCCCTGAATCGTTTCAGAAGCTGCTCATCTTTTTCCGTCATGGGGGACAGGGACATGTATCTCTCGATAAATTCCTTTTGGATGAAGAAGCCCTTAATTGTAGCGTCTCTGAGGATGTGAACATCGGCCTTAATTTCCGGGTATCTCTCTCTAAGATAGACTTCTGCATAGTTTCTTGCCGCATCTTCAGAAGCTGCAACACCGTGTATGCACGCCATCATACCATAACACGTTGCCACATCCTCCAACACAACGTTTCCGAATAAAGTAGGTGTGCATACAATATCGCCGATTTCCCGCAGGTATTCGCCTGCTGAAAAAACGTGATCCCTCTCTATTCTCTTGAGCTCTTCTTTACTTTCAGCTTCGACGGTGATTATGAACCTCGTATTGTAACCTAATCTTTCCCAGTCCACGACCGCTGTATATCCTTTTATAACCCCTTTTTTCTCCAGTTTTCTCCTATAATAAGCTGCAGCATTTTCGCTTTTGAACCCCAGGATCTCCTTCAGTTTCGAGTCGCTTAGCCTCCCGTCTTTCAGAAGACTAAGAATCGTTTTTGCCTCTTTTTCGGATAGGTTTGGGAAAAGGATTCTGAACATCTTTAACCTGCCTTTAAGTCTGCTTTCCATAGGCTATATATTTTTTCTTTTTCCAATGTTTGTTTTAGATAATGTTTTTGAATTTGCATGGGGGCATGCCATGGATATGGCCGAGGCTGCAGGCGGCAAAAAGGACATAAACGATGAAGTCAAATGTTCCGGTATCATGAAGGATCGGATAAAAGGCAGGGTGTGGCGCTTCGGCTCCAATGTGGACACGGACCAGATCATCCCGGCAGAGTATCTGGTGACCGGCGACCCGGCCGAGCTCGCGCGCCACGTCTTCGAGAAGGTCAGGCCGGAGTTTGCAAAAGAGGTGCGGGCCGGGGATGTGATCGTGGCAGATGAGAACTTCGGCTGCGGCTCCTCACGGGAGCATGCGCCGCGGGCGCTCATCGGGGCTGGAGTGGCCTGCGTGGTCGCAAAAAGCTTTGCAAGGATATTCTACCGCAACAGCATAAACATCGGCCTCCCGCTCGTGGAGACCTCCATCGAGGCAGGCGATGGCGACACCCTTGAGGTGGACTTCCAGCAGGGTGTGGTGCGAAACCTCGACAGAGACTTGGAGGCGGCCTTCCCGCCCATGCCTCCGTTCCTCCAGCAGCTCATAGACGCGGGCGGCCTCGTGGAATATACGCGAAAGAGGCTTAACGGGCGGTCCTGACCATGGAGCGAAGACCTGACCATCCCGTTGACCCTCTCTTCATCAGGCGCTGGTCGCCAAGGGCCATGTCAGGCGAGCCCCTCTCCGAGGAGGAGCTCATGACCCTCTTCGAGGCTGCGCGCTGGGCCCCCTCCTCCTACAACAACCAGCCCTGGCGATTCCTCTATGCAAGACGCGGCACAGAGCACTGGAAGCTCTTTTTCGACCTCCTCTACGAGGGCAACCAGGCGTGGGCGAAAAGGGCAGGCGCCCTCATCGTTGCGGTGTCCAAAGAAACCTTCGACTACAACGGCAGGCCCTCTATAACCCACAGCTTTGACGCAGGCGCGGCCTGGGAGAACCTGGCGCTGCAGGGCACAGTGATGGGCCTTGTGGTCCATGCCATGCAGGGCTTCGACTACGGGAAGGCGAGGACAGCGCTCGCCATACCTGACGGCTATCGTGTTGAGGCCATGATCGCCGTTGGAAGACCGGGGAGAAAGGAGGAGCTCCCGCCTCAGCTTCAGGAGCGTGAGCATCCAAGCGGTCGAAAGCCCCTTTCAAGGATTGTAAGGGAAGGGGTCTGGCATCACGATATTGAATAGCAGGGCGCTCCAGGAGGTTTTGCCCTATATCACTATGTCTATGTTGAGCCGCTCTGCAAGCTCTTTGTAGCGGTTCCGGATCGTCACCTCTGTGACACCTGCCACCTCCGCCACCTCCCTCTGCGTCCGTCGCTCCCCGAGCAACACCGATGCAATGTAGATGGCGGCTGCTGCCACGCCTGTGGGGCCCCGTCCTGATGTGAGCTCCTTGCCCATGGCCATCTTCAGCACCTCAATGGCCTTGCTCTGAATCTCCCCTGAGAGGCCGAGCTCTGAGGCGAAGCGCGGCACATACTCGATGGGTGTTGTGGGGTTGAGGCTGATGTCAAGCTCCCGCGCCACGAACCGATAGGTCCTGCCGATCTCCTTCCTGTTCAGCTTGGCAGCGTCCGCTATCTCATCAAGGGTCCGGGGTATGTTGCATATCCTGCACGCCGCATAAAGCGCCGCCGCTGACACGCCTTCGATGCTCCTGCCCCGGATCAATCCCTTTTCAACGGCCTTGCGGTAGACCACCGCCGCCTGCTCCCGGATCTCCTTCGGGAGATTGAGGCGGGATGCCACCTTGTCAAGCTCGGTGAGGGCGAAGGCGAGGTTCCGCTCCGTTGCGTTTGAGACCCTGATCCTCTGCTGCCACTTCCTGAGCCGATAGATCTGCGCCCTTTTGCGAGCCGGTATGTCCTTGCCATAGCTGTCCCTGTTCCTCCAGTCTATGACGGTGGAGAGCCCCTTGTCATGGATGGTGTAGGTCATGGGCGCCCCTGTCCTTGAGCGTTTCACCCTCTGCTCATGGTCAAAGGCCCGCCACTCAGGCCCGTTGTCTATGATCTTCTCATCTATCACGAGCCCGCAGGAGTTGCAGATTATCTCGGCCCGCTCATAATCCCTTGACAGGTTTTTTGCCTTGCACTCCGGGCATTCCTCAACATACTCTACCTTTCTTTCTTCCATTTCCTCTTCCTCCTTGGCCTGGAGGGCATCTCAAAGAGCTCCTTTCCCTCCACAAGCTCCGGGTTTTTCAGGACCTGTGGAGTGGGTTTTACAAGTATATGGGGGTCCATTACAGGCCCTATTATGTCCATCACCTGCCCCACCTTTCTGCGGTCCTCTGTCACGATTGCAGAATATATCTCTGGGAGCGTTCTGCTCCTTATAAGGAGATGTCTGGTCTTTGTTATCTGGCTTTGATTTCCAAGGGCCTTCAAAAGATTCCTCCTATAAAAACATTTCGAAAACTTTATAAATACCTCTTATAAATACCTTTGTTTAACCAATGCAACAATATTTGGATTGCCGCCTCGCAAGATTATTATATGAAGACCACCCTATTTTTATCAGGAGGATAAAGACCGTTGCAGGAGCTTAAACTGGCTTTACTGGGGGCGCTGTTGATCCTGTCCGGATTCTTCTCTGGCTCCGAAACAGCCCTCATATCGCTGGACAAACTCCGGCTAAGGCGCCTCGTTGAGGAGAGACACAAAAACGCCCTTATCCTCGAGAGGCTTCTGAAAGAGCCCAACAGGATGCTCGCCGCAATCCTCATCGGCAACAACCTTGTGAACGTAGCAATCGCGGCGGTGATGACCTCCATCTCAATCGAGGCCTTCGGAAGCACAGGGGTGGGGATCGCCACAGGGGTTGCAACGCTCCTCATACTCGTCTTCGGGGAGGTGGTTCCAAAGAGCTTTGCAACAAAGAACGCTGAGAAGATCTCCCTCTGGGCAGCCCGGCCCGTCCAGATATCGGTGCTGCTCCTGTCTCCAGTGATATGGCTTTTTACGCTCATCACAGACAGGATTCTGGGCATAACCGGCGTGGAGAAGAGACGCTACCCCTTCGTCTCTGAAGAGGAGCTCAGGCTGCTGATGGACCTCGGCGCAGAGGAGGGCGTGATAGAGGA
Source organism: Methanobacteriota archaeon (assembly GCA_003695745.1). GTDB lineage: Archaea > Hydrothermarchaeota > Hydrothermarchaeia > Hydrothermarchaeales > SZUA-236 > J060. The sequence continues at coordinate 6,258 of RFHW01000151.1, forward strand.
GGATGAGAGGGAGATGATACACGGCGTCTTTGAGTTCGGGGACACCATGGTCCGGGAGATCATGACCCCGCGCACAGACATAAAACGCATACCTGTGGACATGGATTTCGACGAGGTCCTGGATTTTGTCATAGAGACAGGTCATTCCCGCATACCGGTGTATGAGGGCACCATCGACAACATCATCGGCATCCTCTATGCAAAGGACCTCTTCGCCTGCATGAAGAACAAAAAGAGGTTCAATCTGAAGAGGATAATACGCCCCGCCTTTTTCGTGCCTGAGACAAAGAAGCTGGACGACCTCTTTCGGGAGATGCAGGCCAAAAAGGTGCAGATGGCCATCGTCCTCGACGAATACGGCGGGACCTCAGGTCTCGTGACGCTTGAGGACCTGCTGGAGGAGATCGTGGGCGAGATCACCGACGAATACGACACCGAGGAGCATCCGGTCCGAATAGTGAATGAAGAGACGATTGTGGTGGATGCGAGGATGCCCATCGAAGAGGTGGGGGAGCTCCTTGAGGTTGAGCTCGCCAAAAACGGTCAGGAAAGCATCGGCGGCCTGGTCTTCTCCCTCTTCGACAGGATACCGAAGGAGAAAGACACCATCGGGATGGAAGGGCTCACATTCACTGTGGAGGAGATGAGGGGGAAACGCATCTCAAAGGTCAGGATCCAGAAGAAGCCCGCATCTGCCTGATCTCCCGCGCCACCCTCTTCAAAAGCCTGCGCTTACCACCTTTTTCATCTACGACCACCCTGCCCTCCCTCTCCCACCACCTCCTTGGATAGCAGGCATCTTTCTCCAGGGAACCCTCAATCCCGAGCCGCTGGAGGGCCTTCAAAATCTCATGGGCCTTCGGAGAGGGAACGGCATTCTTCCTCGGCACCTTGCGCCCCTCTCTCTTGGAAAGACCCTGATCTATGTTGGAGGGATAGATGATCATGGTGCTTCCATGGACATGGAGGGATAAAAAGGTGATGGTAGACGCCTGCAGGCCGAAGAAGACAACTGCGGAGGCTACACCGATCCAGCCCTCTTCTCAAGGGCCATCTCCAGATAGCTCCGTGTCTCGCTGCCCTTGACACCGAGGCCTTCGAGGAAGTCTATGAGCTCCTGCGGGCCGTAGTCCTCTCCACGCTTCTCCACCTCGATGAAGCTTCCCAGGCCCTCCACCTCGTCGAGCATTATCTCATAGTCATCAAG
>RFHW01000152.1 GCA_003695745.1 Methanobacteriota archaeon
ACCGCCGCAGCCGCTCATAAGACCGTAATCTGTTTGCTCCCGGTTCTGATAGTCTCCTATGTATAAGAAAGCCCTCTATTACATCGCCGTCAACGGCGCTGAAGAAGAGAAGGCTGATCTGGCAGGGCAGATTAAGAGCCTGACGGCCTGATTCAGGGGGCCGGGACATCCCCTTCAAAGACGAATTCTGCCGGGCCTCTCATGATCAATCTCATCTCCCCATCCTCTCCCCCCTCTGCCTTTACAAAGACCGTTCCGCCCCGTGCACGGACCTCAATCTCCGATCCCTTCTCTGCAAGGCCAAGGAGGACTGCGGCCGCGGCAGCGGCCGTGATCCCTGTCCCGCAGGCAAGGGTCTCCCGCTCCACGCCCCGCTCATAGGTCCTGATCTTGAAGGTGCCCTCACCCAGCTTCTGCACAAAATCAACGTTGGCCCCCCTTTGAAAAGAGGGGTTGAACCTGATTGGAGGCGCCCTTTTCTCGATGTCCAGGGCATCCACATCCTCCACAAAGATAACTGCATGGGGGACGCCCGTGTCCAGATAGGAGCATTCAACAGCGGAGCCTTTCACATTCAGCCTCCTGTTCAGCGCCACATCCTTTGGGGAGCCCATATCCACAGATACATACCGCACCCTGTCTTTTTCGATTGTAAGGGCCGCCTCCTTCAATCCGGAGAGGGTTTCAATGGTGATGCTCTCCTTCACAAGGCCGGATTCGTAGAGGTGTTTTGCAACGCATCGTATGGCGTTCCCGCACATCTCGGCCTCGCTGCCATCGGGATTGAAAATGCGCATCCGGGCGTCGCCTTTATCTGATGGCTCCACAAGCACCAGCCCGTCCCCTCCTATGCCGAAATGGCGGTGGCAGAGCCTTACGGCCAGCCCCTTCTTCTCACTCTCCTCTATGACACTGTCCCTGTTGTCGATGACTATGAAATCGTTTCCGGCTCCATGGTACTTGTAGAACCTCATAGAAAGATTTTTATGAGGAAGGCCATATAAAATAGTATGTCCGAAAGTTTTAAAAGAAAAGGACAGGATAAGGCTGCGGTGGGAAAATGGAATATGTAAGGACTGGAATCGAGGATTTTGACGGGCTCTTTGCAAAGAACGGGTATCCACAGGGGAACTCCATACTGGTGATAGGTGGTCCGGGAACAGGGAAGTCCATATTCGGCCTCCAGTATCTCTATAAGGGTGCGACCCTCTATGATGAGCCCGGCATCTATGTAACGCTGGAGGAGACGCCGAAGAAGATAGAGCGCAACATGGCTGCCTTCGGATGGGATATCAGAAAGCTTGTGGAGGAGGGAAAGCTGCTCATAATGGACGCCACATCGCCGCGGATAAAGGAGATGGACACTGATGTGGTGAAGCGCGGGCTTGGGGTGGACAATCTCATAGCCAACCTCAAGGAGATGATAACATCCACAGGCGCGAAGAGGGTCGTCATAGACTCCCTCTCGGTCATCGGCTTCTACAGCGCCGACGAGTTTGACACCCGCACAAAGCTCATCAGGCTGAGCGTGTCGCTCTCTGAGATGGACGTGACCTCCCTTGTGCTGGCCGAGGCGCGGACCAACGAGATCGGAACCAGCGAGTTCCCGCCTGAGACCTTCCTCTTCGACGGCGTCATCTGGATGATGCTTGACACCAACAGCCAGGAGCGGCGCATCGCCATAAGAAAGATGAGGGGGACAAAACACGTCCTTGGATCCTTTAAGTTCACCATCAGCGACGATGGAATCAGCATCAAGGCATAGCTCTCCTTATACCGTGAAAGGCCTATGAGCGTTTTCACCTATATCATGGACAGGCTTCGGGAGGGGCCAATCCACTTCACCCTCATCGATCCCGAGAAGCAGGACCCGGCGGCGGCAGGCGAGATCGCAAGGGAGGCGGCTGAAGGCGGGACAGACGGGCTCATGCTCGGAGGGTCTGTGGGTGTGATGCAGAGCGACCTTGACGGCACGATCCTTGCAATAAAGGAGCAGACAAGCCTGCCCACCATACTCTTCCCAGGCGATGTGTCCGGCATATCCAGGCATGCTGACGCCATATTCTTCATGAGCCTCCTGAACTCGCGGAACCCCTATTTTATCACAGGGGCGCAGGCGGCCGGGGCGCCCCTTGTCAAGAGGATGGGTGTGGAGGTCATACCCATGGGCTACCTCATCGTTGAGCCCGGGGGCATGGCCGGTTATGTGGGCGACGCCCGTCTTGTGCCTAGGGCGAAGCCTGAGGTCGCTGTGGCATACGGCCTTGCAGCCCAGTATCTGGGGATGAAGCTTCTATATCTGGAGGGTGGCTCAGGTATAAGCGAGCCCATACCGCCTGAGATGATAGGGGCCGTGAAATCCCAGGTGGAGATCCCGGTGGTCGTGGGCGGGGGAATCCGCTCCGGGAAGGCGGCGAAGGCGGCGGCCGATGCCGGGGCGGATATCATCATCACAGGCACGGTGGTGGAGAACACAAGGGACGTTAAAAAGAAGATAAAGGAGATTGCCGGGGCGGTCCACCGATGAAGAAGGCCTTTCTGGTGCTTTTTGCTTTGACGGTGCTCTGCGGCGGTGTTGTGGGCGGGGCAGGTGTCGAGTATGAT
>RFHW01000153.1 GCA_003695745.1 Methanobacteriota archaeon
ATCTCCAACACCGAGCTCTATCTTGAAGACCCGAATATGGGGATTGTGGAGAAGCTCAGCCAGTTCCTAGAGCCAACGAACCAGAGCGCGGTCTTCATAATCTGGGACGACGTGGGCATGGGCAAGAGCTCCATACGGGATTTCGTGGCCCGCTCCCTCCGTGACATCCCCAATTACTTCACCATCCAGATCACAGACCCAAGGCTCACATCTTTTCAGATGCTCAGGGTCATCTCCGAGGAGCTGGACCTCACAAACCTGCCTGTGAACAGGATGATCGTGAAAAAGAGGCTGCGCGAGAGGCTTGTGGAGCTTGCGCAAAAAGGTCTTATAACAATCCTCTGGGTGGATGAGGCAGAGAAGATCACAAAGGACATCCTCTCAGAGCTCCGGGCGCTGACCGACCTCAAGACAGAGGACGGGCTCAAATGCTGCAAGCTCATACTCTCTGGCACACCCTCCCTGATACACAAGATCGAGCGATACATCGAGAAGGATCCTGAGGACGCGGCGGCCTTCGACGACAGGGCAAGCCTCAACACCTTCACACTGAACAGATGGACTGTGGATGACATCTACAACTACTGGAAGCTCATTGCAGACTACTGCGGCGGCGCCAACCCCTTTGACGAGAGCTGCGCCGAGGTCGTGCTTGAGCTGAGCGACGGCAAGCCCCGCACCATCGCGCAGGTCACGAAGTTCGCCATCCACAAGAAGGCTGTGAAGAACTTCTTCGAGGTGAATCTGGAGGGGCCGATCATAACGCCCCACGACGTGATAGAGGCCGTGGAAGAGCATATAGGGGAGTTGAAATAGAGGGCAGGCCGGTCTTTCAACGACCCGCGGGAGAGGGGTCTCCGGGCGCACCCCCTTTTACAGGGGGCTGAACCTTTTCACAGCGTCCACCAGCAGCCTCACCTTCTCTGCCGATGTGGTCGGGAGTATGCCGTGGCCCAGGTTGAAGATGTGGCCCGGGCGATCCCCCGTCCCTTCAAGTATTGAGAGGATCTTCCTCCTCAGGACCTCTGGCCTGGCATGGAGGGCCAGGGGATCGAGATTGCCCTGGATACCCCGGTCATAGCCGATCCTCTGCCAAGCCTCGCCTATGTCTATGCGCCAGTCCACACCTATGACATCGCCACCAGCCTCCCGGATCAGCTCGATATAGCCAGAGGTGCCTGTGCCGAAGTGGATGGCCGGGACATCGCCCCTGAGAGAGTCAAAGACCCGTTTCGAATAGGGCAGGGCATAGGCCCTGTAGTCCTCTGGGGAGAGGGCGCCTGCCCAGCTGTCAAAGACCTGCACGGCCTGGGCGCCCGCCTCGATCTGGGCGTTGAGATAGGCGATGACCGTATCAGTGATCTTTGACATCAAACCTTTCCAGATGCCGGGCTCGTTGTACATGACAGACTTGGCCCGCTCATAGCTCCGTGAGCCGCCGCCCTCGAGGATATAGCTTGCAAGGGTGAAGGGGGCGCCTGAGAAGCCGATGAGAGGCACCTCCAGCTTCTTGCGAAGGATCTTGATGGCATCCAGCACAAAGGACAGGTCCTCATAGGGATCTGGCACACGCAGACCCTCCACATCCGCCTCCTCATCTATGGTGGCGCCCAGCACAGGCCCCGTGCCCTCCACGAACTCCACCTCAACACCCATGGCCTCCACAGGCACAAGGATGTCTGAGAAGAGGATGGCAGCGTCAAAGCCGAACTCCCGCACAGGCTGAAGGGTGACCTCGGCAGCAAGCTCAGGCGTCCTGCACATCTCCATGAAGCTGTGCTCCCGTCTAACCCGCTGATAGGACTCCATGTACCTGCCCGCCTGTCTCATAAGCCACACAGGCCGTCGCTCCGTCTCCTCAAGACGGCAGGCACGGAGGAACAGATCATTGAACATATATATCAAAAGTGAAGAGGGAAGGCGCTCCTTTAATAGTTTTCCTATAGATGTCCTCACAGGAAACCCCCTTCGATAGGGAGTAAGAAGAAGGGGGTGATCATGGAACAACGCCTTAAAGGATGTTCCGTTTTATCCATGGAGGAAGACCTGTTCTTCACCCCCCATGTGGTGAGAACTTGATTTGACGTGGAAAAATTAGATGCTGATCTGTTAGAGGAATTTCATAGAGAGATTTGCAGGGAGGGTTTATTGCATGGATGTATTAGGTGAGCGAATGCTGTCAGTGGCAGCTCTGGCAGTTCCACATGAAGCTGTCAATCTCTGCCGCATGGAAGTTCGTTGCCGGCGGATCAATGGCCTGTGAACTCGTCTTCGGAGCGTTCTTGGCGATATGGCATGTCCAGCAGTAGTTCCTGCTCGCCGGATTAGATGTCTTGAACATGTCAAAGCCAGAGGGATTGCCAGGTCCAAGGAATCCGCCAGCAGGCCCTTCAGAATCATTGACACCCCAGAGACTCCTCTCAGGAGCAAGGGTATTTGCATCGCCTCTATGACACTCAGCACACCGCGTCGTGTTCTGATCAAGAGAGCCAATGGTCGTGAGATTATAGTACTTGCCATAGTGCGCCACCCTCTTCACCAGACTGTCACTGGCGTTATAGTAGTAGACACTGTTGTTATGGCAGCTCTCACAGACCGGTGTCCTGCCGCCCATGAAGGTGGCATAGGTCCTGTCTGGCCGCCGCACATTCACACCAATGTCGCTGTACTTCCTGGTCGTAGCATATGGCGTGTGCATGTTCACCTTAGGCGCATTCGACGGGATCAGGCCGAGCACGCTGTCAGCAGGCTCATCCTTCACAACACCAGTAGATGTGGTGTTCACGAAGTGGCACATGGTGCAGTAGAAGGTGTTGTACTTGCTTACATTCTGCAGATCAGCGGCCGGCGTTGTTGTGTCAACCACAAGCTTCACCGTGTAGCCCTGGCCCATGCCAGTGGTGTTATAGTGGCAGACCTTACAATCACTGTTGTTGGTCACACCATCCTCGTTGATGTCACCGTGGAGCGTCCGGTTCGCGCTCTGCACAACAGTTGGGTCAAGCAGCCCTGCATCCACATTGGTGCTGTTGAAGGCCGACACATTGATAAGCGCCGTAGGCAC
>RFHW01000154.1 GCA_003695745.1 Methanobacteriota archaeon
ATAATAGAGCGAGATTGCGCTGTTCACGACGCCGAAGACGGCGAGGATCACCATGTTGGCGCCGATGGCCGCTGCGAAGAGGACGAACTTGGATAGGAAGCCTGCAAAGGGAGGGACGCCGGCGAGGGAGAGGAGGAATATGGCCATGGCGAAGCTGCTTATGGGCGCGAGGTCCCGCATCCCCTTGTAGTCCTCATAGGTGTGGGCCTTGTATGTGTTTGAGATGAAGGAGACCACGGCAAAGGCGCCTCCTGTCATGAAGACGTATGCCAGGAGGTGGAGGAGGGCGCCGGCCACGCCGAGGGCCATAAGCCCTTTTGGTGTGAGCAGGGCGAGGGCTATCATCACATAGCCTGCGTGCCCGATGGATGAGTATGCGAGCATCCGCTTCACATTGTTCTGCGCAAGGGCTGCGACGTTCCCCCATGTCATGGTGAGTATGGCAAGGGCTGCAAAGGCCATGGTCCAGAGCCCTGCCATGGATATGAGCGCCTGCCCGAAGATCCTGAAGACCGCTGCAAATCCCATGGCCTCAGCCCCGGTGGCGAGGAGTATTGTGATGGTCGTTGGAGCGCCTTCATATGTGTCCGGCACCCAGAGGTGGAATGGCACTGCCGCGATCTCAAAGCCGAATCCTGCTATGAGGAGTATGACTCCGAGGGTGAGGGCCGGGTCATAGACCCTGTGGCCTGCGAAGAGGGCTGCCACCGAGTCTGAAATGACGTTGAGATACGTGGAGCCGGCCACACCATAGATGAGCGACATGCCAAAGAGGATTATGGCAGAGGAGAAGGCCCCGATTATGAAGTACTTCAGGGCCGCTTCAGATGAGAGGGGGTCTTTTTTGATGAACCCTGCCAGCGCAAAGGTGGAGAGCGTTGCAAGCTCCAGGGAGACGAAGAGCGTTATGAACTCTCCGGAGGATGCCACAAGCATCATGCCCAGGACCGCATAAAAGAGCAGGGAGAAATAGACGCCTCTGTCCTCGATCTCTTTTGTGGACACCGCTGTGCCGGCCACGAGCAGCGCCACCAGCAGGAAGAGGAGCTTGAAGAACTGGGAGAAGGGGTCCACCACAAGTATCCCGCCCCAGATGAGGGCCCGCTCCTTCATCAGCGCAAGGAGGATTATGAGGCTGCCCAGGAGACCTGCGAAGGTCCAGTATGCAAGGAGCCTCTCCTTCTTCTCTGTAAAGGCATCGAGGAGCGGTGTGAGCAGACCCCACACCGTCATTATTATCTCTGGCGCCAGCACAACAAAGGGGTTCATCTATCTATCCTCCAAGGATCATCACCACGTGCCTCACAGAGGCGTCCATCATATAGAGGAGCGGAGAGGGGTAGATGCCGAAGAGGATCGCCAGGAATATGAGCAGGAGATATGGCACAAGCTCAGGCCAGAACTCAAGGTCCTCCACATGCTCAGGGACGGTCTCCACAGGCTCGCGGAAGCCAAGCCTCTGCAGGGTCCAGAGGAAGTAACCGGCCGTGAAGATGATGCTGAAGACCACGATGATGGCCACGAAGCTGTAGGCCTTGAAGACTCCCAAGAAAATGAGGAACTCGGCGACGAACCCCGCCAGGCCGGGGAGGCCCATGGACGCCAGAAAGGCGATGGCAATCGATGTCATGAGCATGGGCGTCTTCTTCCCGAACCCTGTGATCTTCTCTATGATCCTGGTGCCGAGCTTGTGGTGTATCGAGCCGGCGATGAAGAACATGTGGCCTGTGATGATGCCGTGGGCCACCATCTCGTATATGGCGCCTTTAATCCCGATCACGTTGAACGCCGCTATGCCCAGCAGGGCAAGGCCCATATGGCTCACCGAGGAGTAGGCGATGAGCTTCTTCACATCCTTCTGGGACATGGCGCAGAAGGCGGCGTAGAAGGCGCTCACACCTCCGAGGAGGAGCATGACAGGCACCCAGGCCCGGGCTCCATCAGGCACCATGACAAGACCTATCCTGATTATGCCGTAGCCGCCCATCTTGAGCAGCAGAGATGCAAGGTGGATGCTCCCGGCTGTGGGCGCGTCCACGTGGGCGTCTGGAAGCCATGTGTGGAAGGGCCAGACCGGCAGCTTCACCGCGAAGCCGAAGAGGAGGGCGCCGAATATGGCCACCTGAAGGCTGTGCGGGAGTGTCTGCGCCATCTCTGCCATCCTCTCCATGCTGAATGTCTGTGCCCCTGTGCTGAAATAGAGGGCTATGATGGCGAGCAGGACGAAGAGCCCTGCAAAGTGCGTGTATATGAAGAACTTGATCGCCGAATATTCTCTTCTTGCAGGGTCGTCCTGGTTGCCCCATATGCCGATGAGGAAGTACATGGGCACGAGCACGATCTCCCAGAAGACGAAGAAGAGGAAGAGGTCAAGGGCCATGAACACGCCCAGGAGGGCTGCCTCGATAAGGAGCAGGAGCACATAGTGGACGTTCGTCCTGTCCTTTATATGCCACGAGGCGGCCATGGCAATGGGCGAGATGAAGGTTGTGAGGAGCACAAGGGGGTAGCTTATGCCGTCGACACCCAGGATGTAGTTTATGCCTACAGAGGGCGCCCAGGCCATGTTCTCCACCAGCTGATAGGTATGTGTGGA
>RFHW01000027.1 GCA_003695745.1 Methanobacteriota archaeon
GTGAAGAAGATACATGATCTGGAAACCATCTTGAACCTATGCGCCAGAGTAGACAGGGAGTTCCTGGAGCTGGACAAAGAGGAGATAGCTAGACTCAGTCTTTATGCGGTTGAAGTGAGGTATCCCGACGAATCTTTTGAAGTTTCCCTTGATGAGTCGAAGAGACACTTTGAGATTGCAGGTGAAGTCAGAGACTTTGTCAGGAAGAAATTGAAAGAAAAGGGATGGCCTACTCATAAATAACAACCATATATCACAGACAGGATAAAAGAAGGGGGAAGAGGTTATCGGTTTTGAAAAGCTCAACGTATCGTTGAAAAAGGACCTCCCATCCCCCCTTTGAAGTAATAACTGTCTAAAATTTTATTTTTAGCTCATCGACCAAGTGGTCTACAACCTCATGCGGCCTCACGCCCGATGAGATAAAGGTGGTGGAAGGAAGAGGATAGATACTAACGGAAAAGGTTTTTAGCTTGAAACTCCACATAACCTATTTGAAGACCTATGAAGACAAAGGATGAGATCCTCAAAGCGCTGTCTAAAGAGCTTCCCACTCTGAAGCAGCGGTTTAATGTGAAGAAGATCGGGCTCTTCGGCTCCTACGCACGGGGAGAGCAGAAGAACCAGAGCGATATTGACCTTCTCGCAGATTTTGACCCGGCAATCGATTATTTCACGTTATTTGAGCTTGAAGAGCATCTCTCAAAAATCCTGGGTGCAAAGGTTGAAATTGTGACACCCGGCGCCCTGAAAGAAACCATCAAACCCTATATCATGAGGGACCTGGTTTATGCCTGAACGCGACCAACGCCTCTTTCTAGCCGACATAGTGGAGGCCATTGAAAAGATAGAGCGCTACACAAAAGGTATGGGCCTTGAAAATCTGCTTAGCGACACGAAAACAATGGACGCAGTTGTGAGGAATCTGGAGATCATTGGAGAGGCTGTTAAAAACCTCGATGCCAAGATTATAAAAGCCCATCCAGAAGTGGATTGGAAAGGAATAGCTGGCATGAGAGATAGGCTGACACACGGTTACTTTGGCGTGGACCCTAAAATCGTGTGGGAGACCATTCAAAACAAAACCCCGGATTTAAAAAACAAGATTCAAAATATCCTTAATAAGCTAGAATAGATCAAGGTGGCTACAGGCTCTATTGGCTGGATGAAGAGGACAAAAAAGTGATTGAGGAGTTTCTGGCGAGGTTTTGAAGATGAATAGGGTTTATGACCGTAGATGTGGCTTGATTGAGGAGACATGTTTATATGAGGGGTGATAAAAGGAGGTTAAAGTAGCTGTTATGGCCGGCAAAGAAGCGCGCTTTCTGAAGGTCTTGATGGACCTTCTGCCAGAGGGTATATTCTCCATGGACATGGAGGGCAGGATCCTCCTTGTGAACAGAAGCCTCACAGAGCTTTTAGGCTATCGCTCATTCAGCCTCCTTGGTAAGAGCGTCTTTGACTTCGCCCCTCAGAAGGCCCGGAAGGGTCTTCGCGAGGTCTTGAATGAGATCACAGCTTCAGGCGTTGTGAGGGACAGGGTGGTACAGCTATATGATGCCATGGGGAGGGTGCGGGATCTGAAGATGTCCCTGTCCCTGCTGAAGGACGGCATGGGCCGGCCCCTGGGCGTCATTGCCGTGGTGAGCGATGTGGGTGATGCAACACGGCTTGAAAGGGAGCTTGAGGAGCTTCAGCAGTTCTCGCAGGACGTGCTTGACAGCGCAGGAGTGGGGATAATCGCCACCGATCTGAAGGGCAACATCGTCTTTGCAAGCAGAGGCGCAGAGCCCATATTCAACACCCCGGCCCAGGAGCTCGTAGGCCAGAACATCATAAAGCGCTCCCCCGACCCCCTTGTCCTGAACGAGAGGTTTGAAGGCCTCATCAGCTCTGGAGAGCCCTTTGAATATGGCTTTGAGGTGATGGGTGAGGATGGGATGCGGAGCCTTGTGGCGGTGTACACGCTTCTCCGTGGCAGGGACGGCGCTCCTGCAGGCGCCATAGCGGTCTTTGAGGATGTGACCCGGATAAAGGAGATAGAGGAGGAGCTGAAAAAGAGCAACTCCGTCCTGCGCGAGTACACGCGCGACCTTGAGGGGCTTGTGGAGATGACACGGACCATCGGCTCCTATCTCGATGAGGAGAATATCTACAGGGGCATGGTGGAAGCTGCACGAAAGATCCTGAACGTGGAGGTCTCCTGTTTCTTCAGATACGATGAAGGCGGCAGGCGTCTTTCCCTGGCGTCGATAGGTGGTTTTCGGCTCAGGGCCACAGAGGCTCTGGACAGGGAGCTTGAGAAGGGCGGCCTCTACGGCTTCCTGCGCACCTTGAGGTCGCCGAGGATCGTCCACCGCCTTTCTGAGGAGAGACATTTCAAGCTGCCCGGGAGATTCAGGAAAAGAGGTCTGCAGACCGCTGTCTTCGTGCCGGTCCGCATAAAGGATCGGGCTCTGGGTGTGCTGTCAGTCTTTCTCAAGAGCCCTGAGAGATTCAAGAAAGAGGAGGTTGAGATCCTTCAGGGCATCGGCACAAGCGCTGCCATCGCCGTGGAGAATGCAAGGCTCTATGAGGAGGTAAAGGAGTATGCCTCAGGCCTTGAGGAGAAGGTGAGGGAGCGCACGGCAGAGCTTGAGCAGTCAAACCGCCTCAAGGACCTTTTCATAGACATCATGGGACATGACCTGCTGAAGCCGGCGGGGATTGCAAGGCTGAGCGCCGAGATGCTGCTGGACGGCGAGGAGGACGAGATGAAGAAGCGGATCATTGGGTCCATTGTCCAGAGCAACAAGAGGATCATAGACCTCATTGAGAGCGCCACCATCCTTGCAAAGCTTGAGTCAGGACAGGAGCTGGAGCTCAGCCCCGGCGATGTAATGGAGATCGTGAGGGATGCCGCCGCTGACGCAGGGGACCTGGCGCAGGAGAAGGGTGTGGAGATCCAGATAGAGGGGGAGGGGAGCTTCCCGGCATCTGTGAACCCCCTCATCTACGACGTCTTCTCAAACCTCATCACAAACGCCATAAAATACGGGCCTGAGAACTCGCAGGTGAAGGTGGCAATCGAAGATGCAGGCGGTGACTGGAAGGTCTCTGTGGCTGACAGGGGGCCGGGCATACCGGATGAACACAAAGGAGCGGTCTTTGAAAGGTTCAAGAGGCTTGAGAAGGGAGCGGTGAAGGGCAGCGGCCTTGGGCTGGCCATTGTAAAGAAGGTGGTGGAGATACACCGGGGCAGGGTGTGGGTGGAGGACAACCCCGGCGGAGGCAGCATCTTCTGCGTCACAATACCGAAGGCGGCATAGCCCCACAACCTTTAAAAAAGGTTGCAGAGAGGTCTATCCTGAAAAGACGCACCAGTCGTCAAAACACCTCTTTACCTTCAACCTGTGGCCAGCTTTCTCCAAGGTCTCCTGGATGAAGGATGAAAGTGTCCTTGCTGCCACCGCATCGTTGAAGGCGTAGTAGACCTTTATCTCTTCGCCGTTACCCTCGATCTTTTTAAGAAGCCCTCCTGCGATGCCGATCTTCTCAAGGGCAGAGAGAAGCTCGTTCAGAGATGCCTCTGATATGTGGCTGCCAAGGATTTTCTCGCAGAGAGATATGAGCCTGCCGCTCACATCCTCGCATTTCAGGATGCCCAGGAACTCCTGCCGGTCAAGGACCACTGGCGATCCGTCACAGAGCTCGATGAACTCCATGAGCCTCTGCCACTGCCCCGGGTTTTTGAGGATGCTTTCAAAGAGCCTCTGCTTTTGGCCGAAGTGGCTGACAAGGGCCCTGTATGCCTCCTCTTCAGATGCGGCGGGCGCATATTCCACGTCCACGAAGGTCTGAGTCCCTGTTATCTTAACAGGCTTGAGGAGCAGCGGGCTGTGGGCAACCATGTATGAGCCTACCTTGGCGAACATCATCACGTTGCCCGGGCTCTGCATCTCATAGTGTATCTTCACAGATGTGGGGCTCACAGGGTCGTCGTAGGTTATGTGCATCAGCCCACCCGGTCCTGCGAGCCTGTCAAGGGCGTTCACATAGCGGGCGAAGGACCCTATGGTGACCTCTTCTACTCCGAAGAGCTCAGGGAATATCCTGTCGAAGGTGTTCCTGTAGATGCCCATGGGCGGCACAACGCCCTCCTGTGTTTGCAGGGTCCACACCATGGAGCTCGGGGGGTTGAGCCAGCCGAGGTTGCGCTCGACCATCAGGTCTCGAAGCTCCTTTCTATAGCTCTCTATCTCCTCTGGTGTGAGCGGGCCTTTTCTCA
>RFHW01000155.1 GCA_003695745.1 Methanobacteriota archaeon
CTTCAAGGCACGTGAGAGGCGCGTCCGTCCCTCGCTGGACGACAAGATACTCGCAGACTGGAACGGCCTTGCCATCGCCGCTCTCGCCATGGCAGGCCGCATCTTTGACAACAAAGAGCACACAGCGATGGCAGAAAGGGCTGCAGAATTCATACTCACAAAGATGACGGGAGGCGAGGGGCGGCTCCTCCACACCTACAAGGACGGGAGCGCGGGGGTGCAGGGGTTCCTCGAGGACTACGCCTATCTGGTGTGGGGGCTCATCGAGCTCTATGAGGCCGCCTTCGAGCCCCGATGGCTGAGGAAGGCGGTGGAACTGACGGACCAGATGATCGAGCTCTTCTGGGATGACGGGGCCGGCGGCTTCTACCACACCGCCCATGACAGCGAAAGGCTGATCGTGAGGAAAAAAGAGGTCTATGACGGAGCCACGCCCTCGGGCAACTCCGTTGCCGCCCATAACCTCCTGCGCATCTCCCGCCTCACCGGCGACACAGGGCTTATGGAAAGGGCAGCGGCCCTTGCATCTGCCTTTGCATCCACCGTCAGGCAGCATCCGGCAGGATACGCCCACCTTCTCTCGGCCGCGGAAGCTGCTGAAAAAGGGGGGCGGGAGGTGGTGGTCACGGGCGATCCGGATGGAGCGGACACAGAGGAGATGCTCTCAGCGCTCCACGGCCTCTATGAGCCTGATATGGTGGTGCTTTTCAAACCAGATGACGGGAGAGGCGCGGAGATAGCGTCCATCGCGCCCTATACAGCAGACCACAGCACGATCGAGGGCAGGGCAACGGCCTATGTATGCACAGGCCAGAGCTGCAGGGCGCCCACCACAGACCCCGGGGAGATGCTGCGGCAGATCAGCGCCCGGCCATAGAAAGCATTATAAAGGCCGGTCTCAATCAAAAGGATGAAGTCACCGTAAGTTTGATCAAGAGAAAGCACTTGCTCAATAACCACCGGCATTTCGCTTTTTCTCATTGAGCATTGGTGCCTGTAAAAAACAAGATTAAAAGGAGCACGATAGAATATGGATTATTTTGAAGAGCTTGGCCTGGGCAGCGAGATGCTTGAGGCCATAGAAAAACTGGGCTTTAACAGGCCCACACAGATACAGAGGGAATCCATCCCCCATGTGATGAGGGGGCGGGATGTTATAGGAGAGTCGGCCACCGGCTCTGGGAAGACCCTCGCCTTCGGCGCAGGCATAATGGAGAGCGTGGCACCGGGGCAGGGGCTTCAGGCCCTTGTTCTCACCCCAACACGGGAGCTTGCAGAGCAGGTCAAGGACTCGCTCAGAGAGCTTTCAGGCGGGAGGCGCATAAAGATCGCAGCGGTTTATGGCGGCGTGTCCATCACACCACAGATCAATGACCTGAAGAGGGCGGAGGTTGTGGTTGCAACGCCGGGGCGGATGCTCGACCATCTGGAGCGCGGGACCGTTGACACATCCAGGGTCAGGGTCCTTGTGCTGGATGAGGCTGACAGGATGCTTGACATGGGGTTTATCGATGACGTGGAGCGGATCATCTCCGCCTGCCCCTGTGAGCGGCAGACCCTCTTCTTCTCAGCCACAATAGGAGGCAGGATCGCTGACCTGTCACGCAGGTATATGACCGAGCCGGTGAAGGTCTCTGTCAAACGCTATGTGGACCCAAGCAAGCTCAAACAGGTCTTCTATGAGGTGGACAAGAACAGCAAGCTCTCTTTGCTCGCCCACCTCCTCGAGCACGAGAACACTGACCTTGCCATGGTCTTCTGCAACACCCGCAGGACCACGGACTTCGTGGTGAAGAACCTCAGGGCGAACAGGATAAAGGCCATCGCCATCCACGGCGGCCTCTCACAGAACAAGCGGACCAGGACGATTAAACGCTTCAACGACGGCAGCGTAAGGGTATTGGTATGCACCGATGTGGCGGCGCGGGGCCTGGACATCCCGGATGTCTCCCACGTCTATAACTATGAGATCCCCAAGGATGCCAATGACTATGTCCACAGGATAGGCCGGACAGCAAGGGCCGGCGAGGAGGGGAAGGTGATCAACCTCCTGTCAGAAGAGGATCATGACAGCTTCCGAAGGATAGAGCACCAGCACCGCGCCTTCAACATTCAAAGGCTGAGAACACCCTCTGTGAGGAAGATAAAGGTGGTCAGGCCTGCCGCTGGCGGGAAGAGGCGCAGACCCGGGCCAAAGAAAAAACCATTCTACCCCCGCCGGGGATGGAGATAGGGAGCCAATCCTGTGTCAAGCTTCCGGCCCAGCTCTTCATATTCTGTGGAAATCCTCATTGTAACAGTAATGCCTCGTCTTTAACTAACCTTTTTATTTGTAACGTCTCAATGGTTTATTCCGGAACTTCGATGACCACCTTTCTTGGAGGTTCTATCCTGATGTTTATGTCGTCGCCCTTTTCAAGACCAAGGGTCTGGGCTATCTCTTTTTTGATCCTCAGGACCGTGCTTTTACCCAAAACCCCTACTTTAGCCTTGGCAGGCTGATTCTGGAGCTTTTTGTAAAGGAGGTATATTTCGGCGTCTTTTCCGTGGAACGCCTCCTCGCCGCACTTTTTGCACCTCCAGCCTCTTACCTTGAAGCCTTCCATGCTGAAGGTCTTCTTCTCCATCTCGACCTTGTCGGTTGGGCATATCATGGTACCGTATTCATTCTTTTCATTCATTCTACCACCTTCCTTTTTTCTTGGTGAATTCTCCTACATGGCGGAGGACCCAGATTTTCTGGAGCTTCTCTCGCAGTCAAAGCCCTCTTCAAGTATCTCAACAACGTCCCAGAGGTCCATGCCGAGGTTGACGAGTTCATTTAGCACTGTCCGCTTGAAGATTCGAAGAGGTTTCTTTTGCCACATTGGCTCAATCACAGTTTCACCTTAGGATATCTCTTGGAATATCCCGATATAAATAATTACCGTTTACAATCTAAGAGGCGGGGGATCAAAATCCGAGATATAAAAGACACAGAAGACGGGGCTATGCCACTATGGTAACATTGATGCCATCATTTCTGAGACGGTTTTCTGTTTACGCTTTTCTTTAGAAACGATATGGAACAAGGATATGACTACTGCTTCTTCCTCTCTCTTATGTGACTTCCAAACTTCTCCCTGCCTATCAGGATTTCATGGCCGAAGGGATGGTGAAGCTCTACAGGAATAGATTTTCCTGCCAGTTCGAGGTTGCACCAAGAGAAGCCAGCATCTATCCAGCCCATGGGCGTCCCTCTCTTGTAGACCGGCCCAATGAGCCTGCTGCTTTCTCTTGCAGCTTTCATGTCGAAGTGAAAAACAGGCTCTGTTGAGAAGAACTGTGTGAAATAGGTCTTTTCCTCCTTCAGGTTCCTGTGGAGGCTCTTCGAGAATATCTCTTTCAATCTCCTCGAGAGAACTGTTTTCGCTCAAGACCCCCGTAGAAATCCATTGCCAGAGCCCTCTCTTTTAACGAGCTTCATGAGCACATCACTAAAGCTCTCTCCCTCGCCCTTTAACCTGAGAAGCGCCCTGTACCTCGTCTTTGATGGTGATTGCCTTAACGCTCCATAAATCTCTCTATCAATTCAACCCTCATGAAGCAGGTATCATATTTCATATGAAAAGAGCCTCCTCTGGGGCTGTTATAGATCACCGCCTTATTATCCTCGACTGAAGAGGCCGCCACAACCAGCTAAATCGGATCGCTCAGTCTAACTGTACTGTATGGTGAGGTTGATGTTATCTATGCA
>RFHW01000028.1 GCA_003695745.1 Methanobacteriota archaeon
GCCCCGCCGATTAACTGGAGCGTCGAAACTGAAAACCTCCATCTACATTGGACAACATTAGTATTCAAAGGCAGAGTCACTAGCATTGATAAAAACATGTTGGATGAAGAAAACACTCTCTTCAATAATCTAACCAGTGGAGTTGACTTTTTTGGGCTTCCCCAATCAGTGTTGCTTGAATCGGGCAAAAAGATTCCAATAGAAAACGTTGTATATGTCTTGCACAAGGATGTTACAGAAAACTGAGATGAAGCTAGGATAAATTTAATTCCCGCTAAACAAACCTCCCCAGCCTCTTGATGGCCTGATACCGTTCTTTCTTGTCGATCTTGGCCTCTTCCACCGCGTTTTTCAGGACCTCGATGCTTTTGTCATATGTGTCGCGGTCCACCGGATAGGGGTAGCCGTCCTTTCCGCCATGGGCATAGCTGTATTTCACGGGGTCGCGCCAGCTGGGGCTTGTGCCGTAGACGAGGTCTGAGATGAGGGCGAGGGCGCGGATGGATTTTGGCCCCATCCCACGAAGCGAGATGAGCTCCTCGTAGTTCTCTGGCTGAAGCTCGTAGGCTGCCTGAAGGGTCTTCCAGCCCTGCTCTGTGAGGTCGAACCCGAGGACCGGATGATGGCCGGGCATGCCGAACACATGCTCGGTCTTTTTAGAGTAGTCGTCGAGCCGCCTCTGAGCAGAGGGCCGGAAATATCGCCGCAGATGCCCGGGGCCGTCCTTCACAAGGTCCACCGACACCTTTCTCGCCTCCTCGCTCTCCCCGGCCACCATGTTCAGCGCCTCCTGTTTTCGCTCATCGCAGCATATGGCTGACTGCGGCTCGTTCACATAGTCCTTCACCCCGTCCGAGAGCCAGTGATAGCGTCGGGCATGGCTCTCCTCCATCCCCTGCTGCACCACAGCCCACGTTCCTTTCTCGGTGAAGAAAAAGCTGTGGTGGTAGAGCTGATAGCCGTCCTGGACACACGTGTTATCCACCTTGGCCGCCATCCTGCTCGAGTATTTCAGACGCTCAACCAATCTGTCGCTGAGGGAGAAGGCCTCTGAAAACCCCTCGATCTGCTCTTGGGTCTTCCTCGAAGCCCTGCCCTTGCCGCCGGCAACGGCTATGCCGTGGTCCTCAGGCCGAATCGCCATCTTCAGGGCGCCGCATGTCGTGGTGGTCGTCCCGGAGGAGTGCCAGTCAAAGCCGAGCACGCAGGAGAGGGCCTGGAACCAGTAGGGGTCTGAGAGGCGCCGCAGGAGCTCGTCAGAGCCGTATTCAAGGACGACGGCCTCTGTGATCCCCTCTGCAAGCCCCACCATCCGCTGGAAGAGCCATCTCGGCGCCCGCCCGCCATGCAGGGGCAGATCAACAGCTCCTGTTCTCATGCTCATATAATGCCTGAAAGCCTCAAACCTGCCAGGACGATGGCAAGGATAGCCGCTCCAGTGACAAGGGATGTGGCAAGCCTTCTTGAAGAGCCCGCCTTCAGCGTCTCTCCCTCACATCTCGCGCATATCTCGCCTGAAGAGATGATCTCCCCGCAGACCTGGCATTTCTTTATGGCCATAGGATATCTTTACCGGCATGGAATAAAAATATATGTATCAGGGAGGTTTTATCCCCTTTCATGAACGCTGTGAGCGAGGTGGTGGAGGCCCTTCACAGCCCGGAGGCCTACGATGAAGAGGTGACGGCCGTGGAGATGGTGCAGACCCACATCTCCTTCGTGTTCCTCACAGACCGCTATGTGTACAAGGTGAAGAAGCCCGTGGACTTCGGCTTCCTCGACTACACCACCCTTGAGAAGCGCAGGTATTTTTGTGAAGAGGAGATCAGGCGGAACCGGCCTCTCTGCGGTGACATGTACCTCGGCGTGGTCGCCATAAACCGTGACAGCGCTGGGAGGATCAGGATCGGCGGCGAGGGTGAGGTGGTTGAGTATGCTGTGAAGATGAAGCGGATGCCTGAGGAGCGGATGATGACGAGGCTCCTTGAGCGGGGCGAGGTGACGGAGGGCCATGTGGACAGGATAGCGGCGCTGCTCTCAGACTTTCACGCCAAGGCTGAGACCGGGCCGGGTGTGGATGAGTACGGCTCCCTTGAGCAGGTGCGGGCCAACTGGGTGCAGAACTTCGAGCAGACACGTGGCCTGCGTGGGAAGCTTCTCGACGCAGCTGAGTTTGATCTTGTGGAGAGGAGGGTCATGGACTTTATGGAAGAGAGCAAGGGGTTGTTCGAGGAGCGCGTCAGAGGCGGGAGGATCAGGCAGTGCCATGGGGATGTCCACTCCGGCAACATATTCATCCTCCCTGACGGGGGGATATACATCTTCGACGCCATCGAGTTCTACCGGGGGTTTTCCTGCTGTGACGTGGCAAGCGAGGTGGCCTTCCTGGCGATGGACCTTGAGTTTCAGGGCCGAAGCGATCTGGCCCGCCACTTCATTGAAAGGTACGTGGGGTACAGCGGCGATGAAGCTCTCAAGGGGCTTCTCGACTTCTACAAATGTTATCGGGCCTATGTGCGCGCCAAGGTGATCGGGTTCAAGATATTCGACCCGGCAGTGGATGAGGAGGAAAAGAAGAAGTCTGAAGAGCTGACCGTGAAATACTTCAATCTCGCCCGTCGCTATGCCTCTAGGCTTTGATCTTTTTTACGAGCTCTTTTACGCCTTCCTTTATGTTCCAGCCTGTGTCTATGATGAGGTGGTCCTCCTCAATGGGCTCAAAAAGCCCTTTTATCTTGTAATAGACATCCACATCAGCGTCTGAGGGGCTTCTGAGGTTTTTCTTCCTCTTCTCAAGCCTCTTAAGCACGATATCCTCGGGGCACCGGGTCTCAACGAGGAAGAACCGCTTTCCCTGTTTCCCTGCGATCTCCTGAGCCTGCTTCCTGAGCGAATCCCTGTAGAAGGTGCCGTCGATTATCACGTTCACATCGTTTTTTATGAGGTATCGGGCCATCAAAAACACCACCCTGTAGATGAGCGCCTTCTCCTCCTCCGTATAGGATGGGGCGTCTATGATCTCCCTTCGCACTATGTCTGTCCTGAGAACCTCGGCGCCAAGGGCCTTTGAAAGCCTCCTAGCCACCGTGCTCTTCCCTGTTGCCGGCAGCCCGCATATCAGTATGAGCATGAATGGGAGAATGGATATGGTCGGTTATAAATCTTGTCTGCCCCCCTCGGTCTTCTCCAATCCCGGGATCAGGATTACAACAGGCCGCCCCTCCATCTCTGACATTCTCTCTTCTATCTCCTTTTTGACCTCTTTCACCATGTCGCCGGCCTGCGCGGGTTTTTCCAGTTCTTGGGCAAGGAGCTTCTCCCTCTCCTTTGCAAGGTCTTCTTTTTCCTGGGCAAGGCGCTCCCGCCTTTCCCAGAGGTCTGATCTTGAAAGCCCCTGTGCTATCTGCTCCTCCCTCTTCTTTGCAGCCAGCAGCTCTTTGAGCATGTTTTTAAGACGGCCGCCTCTCAGCTCCTCAACCCTGGCAAGGGTCTTTTTCCGCTCCCTTTCATCGAGGCGGACAACACCCTTTTCTATGGCGTCACCCAGCCCCTTCAACAGCCCCTCCAGATAGGGCCTCTCAGGGTCTTCACGCTCCACAGCGGTCTTCGCCGACGCCACATATTCGCCGAGCATCTCCAGCGCCTCAGGCTCAACGGCGGCGCTGCCCCTTTCAAGGGCCTTCTGGTATTTCTTGAGAGGCCGGCGCAGAGGGCTCAGAGCGTTTAAAAGCCTCTTTTCAAGCTCCTTCCTTGTAGAGCTGCATGCGGCCAGCTCATCCCTCATCTTCAGGTAGTCTTTGAACTCTCTGGAGGACTCAAGCCTCTGCAGCCTGCCATCCGCCGATTGGAGCTCTTCCTCACAGGCCCGCACCTTTTCCATCAGCATCCTTTTCCCGGCCTCTGCCTCTGCAGCCCTCCCCAGCTCCTCTCTCAAAACCCCTATTCTATCCAGGGCCTGCTGTGCCTCACGGGCGAATGCGGCGACATGGCCGACCTCCTCCTCAAGCCTCACGCTCTCATCTATTATCCTGTTCAAAACAGAGCCCAGCCTCAGGACCTCCTTTTCAAAGGCATACTTCATGTATCTCCCCTGCTTGAGCTGGACTGTCTGGATGGATTTAAGGGCCTTTGTGACACCGGCGTAGAAGGCTTCAAGCCCCTCATAGTCCTCCGGTCTCTGGTCCCTGATGCCCTTCAGGCCCTCCAGCATGCCACGTATATACACGGGCTTGGATGTGAGAATAGGCTTGTAGGTCCTCTCCTTTATGTCCTCGTCAAAATCCCTCTCCGCCAGCTCTTGGATCACCTCTTTTGCCGCCCTCTTCTGCTTCAATATCTCATCTACCGCCGGGGCCAGCCTCTTCAGGGCATCATCCTTCCTTCTGGAGATCTTTTCATGAAGCCGCCTCTCGGCCTCGTTGAGGCCCATCTCAATGGGAGCGCCGCCGGCTTCTGCCTTCCCCCTCCCACCTCCTCTTTTGAAGAGGCCTTTCAGGAAATCCATGGCCCATCCTTGTCAGGGCAGCTTAAATAGGTTGTTCAGAAGAGATTGAGTATCCTGCCTATGAAAAAGACGTAGAACAGTATGAGCATCCAGCCCTCCCACTGGGTGATCTGCCTGTCCTGTGTGATGAAGAGATAGAGCAGTGTGCCTGCCACCATGAGGGGCAGGGCGAAGGACAGTATGCTCTGGGGTATGATGAGCGTGCCGAACAGGGCGGATATGCCCATGACCGCAAAGGCGTTGAATATGTTTGAGCCAAGGACGTTCCCGATGGCCATCTCCGGCCTCCCGCTCTTTGCAGCGGCGATGCTCACCATCAGCTCAGGAAGGGATGTGCCAAGGGCGACGGCAGAGGCCGCTATGATCTCTGTGCCCATGTGCAGCAGCTCCGAGAGCCTGATGATGGATTCAACGGTGTATCTTGCGCCGAGGTATATGAAAAAGGCGCTTCCCACAAGGAGGGCCAGTGTTTTTCTGTCCAGAGCCCCCTGCCCAGCGTCCCCGGCTTTTTTTACACCCTCCCCCGCGGGTTTCTTTTCCACGCTTGTCACATAGAGGGTGTAGAAGACAAAGCCTGCAAGGGACAGCATCGCCTCAGGGAGGGTGAAACGTCCGTCCCACACCGTGGCGGCCAGCAGAAAGGCAGACCCCACAAAGAGGGGCAGGTCCACATGTATGAGCTCATAGTCGATCCTGAACTTCTTCCCGGCGACGGCCGATACACCGACGATGAGGAATATGTTCGTTATGTTCGAGCCCACCACATTGCCCGCAACGATCTCTGAGGAGCCGCTCAGCACCGCAACCACCGATGACACAAGCTCAGGGAGGGACGTGCCAACGGCAACGATCGTGACACCGACGATGAAGGGCGGTATGCCAAGGTATAAACCTATCTTTTCAGCTGAGTCCGTGAAGTATCCTGAGGATTTGATGAGGACAAAGAGGCTCACAACAAAGACCGCGGTCCACAGATACAGGGGCAGCATTACAGCTCTTATGAAACTGGATCGTTTTAAATCCTTTCCCCGGGCAACATCAAAGATCGCCTACGGCACCATCGCAGGCGCCAGCACCCATCTTATGGACCAGCGCCCTGAGCCATCCCTCTCGAGACAGGCCACGGCAGCTGTGGAGAATGAGACGACCTCGCGGTCCGCATCGCCGCATAGCAGAAGGGATGAGAGCCTGCTCAGATGAGGGAGATGCCCCACAAGCATAATGCCATCCGCTCCTCCAGCGAGCCGCGCAGCCCATATGGCAGGGTCGTCAAGGGGCTTGAGCCCCTCAGCCTCCTTCACACCACCGGGCGGTCTCAAATATTCTGCAAATCCTTCGGCGGTCTCTCTGGCCCGCAGCTTGGGGCTGTGCAGGATCTCGCTTACCGCCACACCCTCATGCCCGGCGAGGTAGGCGGCCATCCTCCTCACC
>RFHW01000156.1 GCA_003695745.1 Methanobacteriota archaeon
CGCTCCACCAGCCCCTCTGTGTCTATCTCCTCGCTCGATGTCTTGAGCATGGCTTTCATTGTCCCCTGCGCCCGCATCTTGATGGTGAGGCTGCGCGTGTCCACGCCGCTGATCCCCGGGATGCCCTGGTCGCCTAGGAACCTGTCCAGTGTCTTGGACGCCTGCGGGTGAGAGGGCTCCCGGCAGCTCTCCCTCACCCTCTCCACCAGCCCCTCTGTGTCTATCTCCTCGCTCGATGTCTTGAGCATGGCCTTCATCGTGCCCTGGGCCCGCATCTTGATGGTGAGGCTGCGCGTGTCCACGCCGCTGATCCCCGGGATGCCCTGGTCGCCGAGGAACCTGTCCAGTGTCTTGGACGCCTGCGGGTGAGAGGGCTTCCGGCAGCTCTCCCTCACCACAAAGCCCTCCACCTGTATCCGGTCTGACTCAAAGTCAGAGTCGTTGACGCCGTAGTTCCCCACCAGGGGGTAGGTGAGCATGAGTATCTGGCCCTTGTAGCTTGGGTCTGTGAGCGCCTCCTGATAGCCGCTCATGCTCGTGTTGAAAACGGCCTCGCCAAAGACCTCTGCTTCAGCGCCGAAGCCCTCTCCTTCCACGATTGTTCCGTCTTCCAGGACCAGCACTGCATGCATATGAAATGGCACCATAAAACTTAAATATGATTCACTTATTTATTATTTATGTCATAAATGACTCAAAATAAGCATAAAGGAAATATTTTGAAGGAAAAATGAATCTATCTGAGGCAACGCGCAGGGTCCTTGCCAGGTACCCCTATCTGGACACCTATATGTCCATGGAGGTGGTGAACAACAGGGGGCTTGCAAGGCTGATCCTGCCGGAGGTGGCCAGGGAGCTGGGTGGGAGCCCTAACATCCAGAGCGTTGTAACAGCCCTTCGAAGACAGTCAAAGGCAGGGAAGAGGCCTGTGAGGACAAGGCTGGACCACATCCTCGCAGAGAGCAGCGTCAACCTCAGATACGATATGGCCGCCGTCACAGTCACAGTGGGGGAAAAGGACCTGGAGAGGATACGGGGCAGGCTCCTCACAGAAGGCACATACATCCTCCTGCAGGGCATGGAGAGCCTCACCATAGTGGCCGATGAAGGGCTCATAGCCAAGATCAGGGAGCGCCTGGGGGAAAGCGCCCTGGAGGTCTACTCAAACCTCGCCATCGTGGTTGTGAAAAGCCCTAAGGAGATCACCAGGACGCCGGGGGTGCTTGCCTATCTCGCCAACATCCTGGCCCTTGAGAAGATCAACATCGTGGAGATGATGTCAAGCCACGCCGAGACCGCCTTCATCGTGGAGGAGAGGGATGCCCTCCGGACCGTGGAGGTGCTCCGCAGAGAGATCAAGAGGTCCAGAAAACATCTAAGGTGAGCCAAAAAGGCGTTCTTCTCTGGCGGCCTTGTCGGCGGTGGACAATGGGCCTGCTGTTCAACCCCCTTCGGTTGACCCAACCTATATAAATATAATATCTATAGGACTTGCAAGTTTTCGAGGTTCGCCATGAAGACCCTGATCATCACGGAAAAGCCAAAGGTCTCGCAGAGGATAGCCCGGGCCCTGTCTGATAAGCCTCTTCGAAAGCGCCATGGCAGGGTTTCCTATTTCCAGTTCAGCGAGAACGGCAACGAGGTCTATGTGGCCTCTGCTGCCGGCCATCTCTATTCCCTCAAGCAGGAGGACGAGGGCTACCACTATCCTGTCTTTGACATCTCCTGGAAGCCCCTCTATGAGATCGAGAAGGGCAAGCACTATACAAAGGCCTATATCGATGCCTTGAAAGCCCTTTCAAGGGATGCGGACACCTTCATCATCGCCACAGACTGGGACATGGAGGGGGAGCTTCTGGGATACAACGCATTGAGGTTTGCCGGCGGAGGGCTGGAGGCGCGGCGCATGAGGTTCTCCACCCTCGTGTCCCACGATCTTCGCAGGGCCTATGAGAACCTCTCTGAGGTTGACATGGGGCTGGTGGAGGCAGGCGAGGCGCGGCATATCATGGACTGGTACTGGGGCATCAACGTCTCACGGGCGCTCATGCGATCTGTCCGTGCCCTGGGGGGGAGGCTCACCATCTCGGCCGGCAGGGTGCAGACCCCGGCGCTCTCCATCCTCGTGAAGAGGGAGAGGGAGATCAGCGGGTTTGTGCCTGAGAAGTTCTATGAGATATTTGCCCAGATCAACATGGATGGCTCCAGGGTGAGGGCGGCGCACAGGAAGGGCAGGTTTTCATCCAGAGAGGAGGCGGAGGAGCGGGCTCAGGCTGCAAAAGGAGCCAGCGCCCTTGTCACCGGTGTTGAGATAAGGGATCAGAAACGCCTGCCTCCTGTGCCCTTTGACCTTGGCGAGCTTCAGAAAGAGGCCTTCCGCGTCTTCAGATACACGCCCAAGCGTGCGCAGGCAATCGCCCAGTCTCTCTACGAGAACGGCTTCATATCCTATCCCCGGACTTCGTCCCAGAAGTATCCGCCGGGCATCGGCTTTCGGCGTGTGATAGAGGCCCTCTCCCGTATCAGGGGCTTTGAGGCAGCCTCCAGGCTCCTTGAAAAAGAAAAGCTCTATCCCAGGCAGGGTCAGAAGGATGACCCGGCGCACCCCGCCATCTACCCCACCGGCATCGCCCCCAAGGGGCTTTCAAAGGAGGAGGAGAAGCTCTATGCCCTGATCGTTCACAGGTTCCTGGCCGCCTTCGGCGACCCAGCAGAGCTCAGACACACCACCGTTGACCTGTCCCTCAACAGGGAGCCCTTTTATTTTGAGGCTGCAGAGGTGGTGGCCAGAGGCTGGATGGACCTCTATCCCTATGTGAAGGTGGATGAGACCCATGTGCCGGCTCTTCAGAAGGGCGAGACGCTGCCAGTTGCGAGGGTGTGGCTCAAAGAGGGTGAGACAAAGCCCCCCAGCAGATACAACCCTGCATCCCTTATACGGGTGCTTGAGGAGAAGGGCCTTGGCACCAAGGCCACGCGGGCCGATATCGTGGACACCCTCTACCGCAGGGGCTACATCAAAAACGTCTCCATCAGGGTGACCGAGGGGGGGATGGCCGTTATCGAGGCGCTGGAGCGACATGTCCCTGAGATCGTGGATGAAGAGCTCACCAGGCGCTTCGAGGGCTATGTGGAGAAGATACAGGCCGGCGAGGTCACAAAGGAGGCCGTTCTCGAGGAGGCCAGAGCAGAGCTTCTCAAGATCCTAAGGGAGTTTCAGGCCAAGGAGCGGGACATCGGCAGGGAGCTGCTCAGGGCCTTCACGGAAAGCCAGAGAAAGGAGAGCGTCCTCGGCGGCTGTCCCAGATGCGATGGAGAGCTCAGGATCGTCCGGTCCCCCAGGACAGGCAAGTCCTTTGTGGGCTGCTCAAACTACCCGCGGTGCAGCGTATCCTACCCGCTGCCCCAGAAGGTGAGCTCCACCCCGGCAGGCAGGAGCTGCGAGGAATGCGGCCTGCCCATGGTAAAACTTGGTTTTAAGGGGAAAAAGGTTTTAAGCTGCATCGACCTAAAATGCCCTTCAAAACAAAAAAGATAAGTATCCAGTGAGACAAGATATAATCTGGAATGGAGGAGATCAGAAGATGGAAACAAGCGTGAGCATAAGAGAGATAATGACAAGGCATCCTGTTACAAGCCCGCCTGAGGCGCCGGTCGTTGACATTGCAAAGACGATGTTCACCAACCACATCGGCTCCGTCATCATCTCTAGCAACGGAGGTGAGGAGGGGATCGTGACGGAGAGGGACATCTGCTACAAGGTGGTGGCCCAGGGACGGGATCCCTCCAAGACCCTGGCGAGGGACATTATGTCATCAAAACTTGTTTCCATCTCGCCTGAGAAGAGCATCACCGACGCTGCCAAGCTCATGGTGAAGAAAGGCATCAGGCGCCTTGCTGTGGTGGAGGAGGGGAAGGTGGTCGGCATTGTCACGGCATCGGATATCCTTGCAGTCTCTCCAAAGACCATTGAGGTCCTGCGGGAGCTCTATGACATCTACTCAAATGAGGAGCCCGGTGCAGAGCCTTCTGATGTGATGGGCGGAGGCGGCATCTGTGATGAATGCGGAGGCGTCACTGACAACCTGACCCCCTCCAACGGCAGGTATCTCTGCGACGACTGCAGGGAAGAGGTCGAGGGGTAGGATGCCGGGCTACTCCAGACCAGGCTCTATCATGGCCCTTGCAACAAAGGATGTCCTTACGATCCCGCCTACATCCACCATTAAATCGGCCATCGAGGTGATGATGGAAAACAGGTTCAG
>RFHW01000005.1 GCA_003695745.1 Methanobacteriota archaeon
AATCATGTCATTTGTTTCATCAACCGTGGTGATTAAATCATTATATTCCGTTTGTGCTGTTGTCAATTTTTGTTGAGCGGAGGTTTTCTTTGCTTCTAATTCTTCAGCTTCTTTACGCAATTGTGCCTGTCTTTGCTGTTCAGCCTCTAATTTTTGTTGATATTCAGAATCATCATAATTAATGACAAAATTAAGGGAACGTTGATATACCTCCCCGCCACAAAACATACTACTGTCTGTTACAAATTTTATATATATCGTATGTCTTTCGCTTCCAGAACCGCTTCCTTTTGGCGGTGCATTTACTTGATAAGTGGCACTTCCACCACTTTTGGGAGATATCCTTCCTAGATAGTCAGTATAATCTGGGGAGTCAAGAGATGAATATGCAGTGACAGTGCAAAAGGACTTGTCGTTATAGAGAAAAAATTCAACAATAGCACTTTCACCAGTTTTTAAGCTAATAGTTGCACTTGATGTTAGTGTGGCCGTTGGATCAGCCAAAACACTAGCTGACAATCCACCAAGGAAAACACTCAAAAATAAGATAGTATTAATGTACTTCTTTAATTGTTTCACGCCCACAATATCATACCCCTATGTTCTACTAAGTTTTCTTGGTATTCTTGGCATATTTATAATTATCGGCGCCCTTGTTATTCAGACTGGGTGCCAAAATTGAAGTTCCTAGGTTCCGCAAAAATAAGCTCCAAAAACATGATAACCATACCAAAAGCCGCACGGGAAAAACTTAGACTTAAAGCTGGTGAATTCGCTTTATTTTATGAAAGAGATGATGAGATAATAGTTAGAAAAGGGTAAGAAAGTTATTCTCCATATTCCATAAGGAATATAAGGGACTTTGACCATAGAGGGGGTTTATGAAGAAGGCCTTTCTGGTGCTTTTTGCTTTGACGGTGCTCTGCGGCGGTGTTGTGGGCGGGGCAGGTGTTGAGTATGATGTGATCATTGTGAGAAGCGACCTGCCCTATGACTGGACAGTGGCCCAGGCCTATTCCCAGAGGGCGCACATACCCATCATAACCACCTCACCCTCTGCGCTGGACGTGAGCACGCGGGAGCAGCTCCTCGGCTTCCGGGGGGAAGGCGCGAAAAAAGCCCTTATCCTTGGCGGTGAGGCTGCCATCTCCCCAGCTGTGGAGTCTGAGATAGCGGACCTTGGCTTTGTGACGCACAGGATAAGCGAGGTGGACAGATACGGCACCTCTGCGAGGGTGGCGGTGGAGCTCTATGGCCATGCCGGGACTGCTGTGCTGGTGAGCGGCGAGGATGTGGCAGGCCTGTTAGACGCCCAGCGGGCGGCCTTTCAGACAGAGGCCCCCATACTCTTCGTCAAGGCAGAGGGGGTGCCGGCGAGCGTGAAAGAGGGTCTCAAGCTTTTAGGTGCCGGGGAGGCCGTCCTTGTCCCTGCCGGCCTCTCTGAGAAGGTGAAGGATGAGCTGGCAGCATACGGGTTGGAGGTGAGGGAGTTTGCGCCGGGGTTGCAGGCACGGTCCGCGCCAGCTCTGTCAAGGGCGGGGGACATTGCCGTCGGCCTCGTCCTCGGCCTCCTTCTGTCGCTGGCCCTCAGGCGCAGGGGGAAGGAGAAGGTCCCCTATAATGTGCTCACAGAGGATGAGGAGCGGGTGATAAAGGCCATTGAATCCCACGGCGGCGTGATAAATCAGGACGCCCTGTACGAGGTGACAGGTTTTTCCCGTCCCAAGATATCCAGGATCGTCTCGGACCTTGTAGAGCGTGATATGGTTGAGAAAGAGCAGTTTAAGCGTACTTTCAAGTTAAAAATCAAAAAAGAGTTTGTTAAGGGTTGATGGAAAGGTTAGAAAACGTTAGAAAGCTTATCTCTGAAAAAAGGCCCTTCAGACTCCACATAACCGCAGGCGCTGAAACCGTTTCATCGGAAAGCTTAAAATAGGTGGCTCTTTTCACAATTAAAGGGATGACACAATTGAAGAGGAAGATAGAGGGCAAAAAAGCGGTGGTCTCCATCATAGGGCTGGGATACGTGGGGCTGCCGCTCGCCACTGTGGCCGCAAACAAGGGATACACAGTCATCGGAGCCGACATAAAAAAGGAGTCAGTCCATGCCATCAACAAGGGCATAAGCCCCATAAAGGAGCCCGGCCTGGACAGGGCTGTGGCGCAGGCAGTCTCAACAGGCAGGCTCAGGGCAACCCTCCATTCTAACATGGCAGCACGAGAAGCCGATATAGTGATCGTCGTTGTCCAGACCCCCATTGACAGCGCCAAAGAGCCGGACCTCAGAGCCTTCACAAGCGCCTGGAAGACCGTGGCAGAGAACCTCACACCTGGCAAGCTCCTCATCTCAGAGAGCACCGTGCCGCCCGGGACAATGAAAAAGGTTGTCCTGCCCATGCTCGAGGAAAAAGGCCTCCAGGCAGGAAGAGACTTCTACCTCGCCTACTCTCCGGAGCGGGCCATACCGACACGGACACTGCAGGAGATAGAGGGGAACGACCGTATTGTAGGGGGCATAGACCCTGCCAGCACAGAGGCTGCTGCCCTATTCTACCGCCAGATCACGAAAGGCGAGATAGCCAAGACCGATATTGAGACCGCCGAGGTTGTGAAGGTCATTGAAAACGCCTACCGGGACGTGAACATCGCCTTTGCAAATGAGGTGGCCCTCCTCTGCGGCAGACTTGGCATAGACGCCACATCGGCCATCAACCTTGCAAACAGGCATCCAAGGGTCAACATACACACACCGGGCCCTGGTGTGGGGGGCCACTGCATACCGAAAGACCCCTATTTCCTGCTGAAATCGGCGAAAGAGGCAGGGCTTGAGCTGAAGCTTGTGTCGGCGGCACGAGAGGTGAACGAGGCCATGCCAGGACATGTGCTCGACCTCATAAAACGGTCCCTGAAAGAGGCCAAAAAAGACCCGGAAAAGGCCAAGATCTCGATCCTCGGCATAGCCTATAAGGGGAACACCGACGACAGCCGCAACTCGCCTGCAGAGCCCATCGTGCGCGGCCTGATGGCAGAGAAGATGGATGTGATCTCCCACGACCCCTATGTGACCCAGGACTTCGGCGGAAGATTCTCAAACGATATTGAAGAGGTGGTGAAGGACTCGGACTGCCTCGTCATCGTCACAGACCACGACGCCTACCGGCAGCTGGACCTGGGGAAGCTGAAAAAACAGCTGAAGAGGCCCTGCATAATCATAGACAGCCGCAGCCTCTTCAGGCCAGAGGCCGTGGAGGCCGAGGGGCTGCGCTACGTGGGGCTTGGCGGATAGTCAGATTTAAATCCCACAAGCCCAAGACCAAGGTTACATGGCCGGCCATGACACCGTGCTTCTCTTCGAATATGCCACGTGCACTGCCCAGGAGATGCCGCCCCATGTTGCAGCCGAGGGGCACGGGATGTTCAGAACGCTCTACCAGGGCTTCGAGAACCCCCTCTCTTTCTATCAGGAGCCCAGGTACATGGAGGTCTTCATGGAACACCTCTCCAAAGCAGCCTATGCCCTCGCCATCGCGCCCGAGACCGATGGAGAGCTGTACCGTCTCACCCGGGCCATAGAAGGCTCTGGCTGTGAGAACCTTGGCAGCAGCGCAAAGGCGGTGAAGAGCACATCTGACAAGCTCCTCACATGGAAAAGGCTCAGGGACCTCTCTCCAAAGACCGAGCTACTCAAGAATGGAAGGACCGCTCTGGAGCTCCCACTGGTCGCCAAGCCGCGGGATGGCGTATCATGCGAGGGGGTGATGCTGGTGGAGGACGAAAAGGCTCTGGAAAGGATCCCTGAGGGATACATCGTGCAGGAATACATAAGGGGCAGGCCCATGAGCGCAAGCATCCTCATCGGCGACGAGCCACGAATCCTCTCTATAAACACACAGGAGATAGTGGGCTTCCAATATTTCGGCGCCACGCTGCCTGTGGAGCTCTCCCACACCGAGCCGCTCATAGAGGCCGTCGAGCGGTTCCCGGGGCTCCATGGATATGTGGGCGTCGATTTTGTGGCGGCAGAGGACGGCCCTGTTGTGATCGAGATAAACCCCCGGCCCACAACGCCGATCATAGGGCTGAAGGCCGCCTTCGGTGTCAACATCTCAGAGCTGATATTGAGAAGCCATCTTGGCAGGGGGATACCAGCGATGCAGCCTCAAAAAAAGGTTTTAGTCAGGAAAAGACATGTTAAAGAAGAGGGCGGTCGACCCCGCTGGACCATGGAGGTGGCCCCACAGCCATGAGGATACAGACCCTTGACATAGGCGGGGCGAACACCAAAAAGCTCCTTTATGAAGGCGGGAGGACCAGATCCGCCTCATATTACTTCCCACTGTGGAAGAAAAAAGAGGAGTTCCCCCGTTTCCTCAGAGACATATCAGAGGAGGCCTACAGGACCGCTGTGACGATGACTGCAGAGCTCTGCGACGTGTTCCCATCCAAAAAAAGCGGTGTGGAATTCATTGTATCGGTTTGCGAGGAGGTGCTGGACGCCCCGCTCTATCTCACAACAGACCAGCGGCTTTTGGAGAAGGACGAGATCAGCGACCCATCAGAGCTCGCCGCCGCCAACTGGCAGGCAAGCAGATACCTCCTGGAGAAGAGGTTTGGCGAGGGCATTCTGGTGGATGTGGGAAGCACCACAACAGACATACTGCCCTTTGGAGAAGGCACACACTGCTACAGGAGCGATTTCGAGAGGCTGAAGAACCACCAGCTCCTCTATACAGGCCTCCTCAGAACCCCTGTCAACACCATCGTCTCAGAGGTCCCGGTACATGGACAGATGGTCCCTGTCAGCTCCGAATACTTCGCCATAACAGCAGATGTGTACAACATCCTGTGGGGAGTGGACTACAGCTGTGAAACGCCGGACGGCCGCGGGAAGACAAGGGAAGAATCGCTCAACCGGATAGCAAGGCTTCTATGCGCCGATAAAGAGGAGATAGAGGAAGAGCTCCCCGGGATATGCGCCCACGTCCACAGGATGCAGGTGGAAGGGATAGCGGAGGCGGTTAAAAGAGCGGCCATCAGCTCTAAAAGGAAGACCCTGTATGTGGGCGGCATAGGAAGACGCCTGGGAATAGAGGCCGCGCAATCCCTTGACCTCCCCTATGTCGACCTAGGAGCAGAGCTAAAAGACGCCTGGAACCTCCCCTGTCTGGGGCTGGCCGAGATGACCCTTGAGCTGGACGGAGGAGAGAGCCATGGCCTTTGAGATGATAACAAACTTTGACATCTTTTTCCCCATATCAAACCCATATATCTTCTTCCCGGTGGCATACCTCATCTCCTTCTCAGGCGTGCTTATCCCGGGCCCTATGACGGCGGTGAGCATAGCCAAGGGCTATGAGGAGAAGAGCGCGGGGCTGAAGATCGCCGCCGGCCACGGCATCATCGAGGTCCCGCTCATACTCCTCATTTATTTCGGCTTCGCCCGGTTCTTCAAAACCCCGGGCTCGCCTCTCCTATCGCTCATATCATTCTTTGGAGGGCTCATGCTCATCTACATGGGAACGGTCATGTTCAGGCTCAGAAAGACCATTGTCGAGAAGGGCCGGGACATGCCTGTGAGCTCCCTTGGCGCAGGCATCATAACCACCGGAGGGAACCCGTCATTCTTCATATGGTGGGCCACACTGGGAGCGCTCCTCGTCTTCAACGCAGCCATCTTCGGCCCAATAGGGCTCCTCCTCTTCATAATCGTCCATGAGTCAGCGGACCTCCTCTGGTACGGGCTCCTCGCCTTTGGCA
This sequence comes from Methanobacteriota archaeon, assembly GCA_003695745.1. Lineage (GTDB taxonomy): Archaea > Hydrothermarchaeota > Hydrothermarchaeia > Hydrothermarchaeales > SZUA-236 > J060. The sequence continues at coordinate 5,758 of RFHW01000005.1, forward strand.
CCCACAAATCAAAGCATCTTATGACGCCAAGGTTCCACGAGCTCCTGTTCGCCTTTCTGGCAATGCTTCTCGCTGCCTTCGGAGCATGGTTCATGGCCTCGGCATTAGCATAATCACCCTTTTGAAGAACAAAAGAGCAGCCCGGAAATCTTTCGGCCGGAAAAGAGTGGAGATTCGACTGATAGGGAGAATCGGGTTTAGGGGGTCCGCAAGACCCCTTTACACAAAGGGGGATTGC
>RFHW01000157.1 GCA_003695745.1 Methanobacteriota archaeon
CCCTTTACCTTTGGTAAATTCTTTTAATCGAAAAGAAGTGTTGGAACCTCCTGCGTAGTCGCTCGACACCGAGGGAGTGGTCCGAATATATTTTTGCGCCGCATCTTTGCCTTGCGCAGGTAATCCTGTTCAGATCAGGGCGGAGGTGGTAAAAGGGTGTGGGACCGAAATCTGTTTAAACCACTGGTGCTGAAAAAAGGGATATGGTGAAGAAGGGCAGGATCGTGGTCTTGAGGCTCGGGCACCGTCCGGCGAGGGATAAAAGGATAACAACCCATGTTGGGCTTGTGGCCAGGTGCTTCGGGGCGGATGGCCTGGTCTTGACTGTAGATGACAGGACTGTGATCGAGAGCATGCAAGACGTGTGCGAGCGGTGGGGCGGCAGTTTTTTTGTTGACGTCGTTTCTGACTGGAGGTCTTATATGAAGGGCTGGAAGGGGGTTGTTGTCCATCTCACCATGTACGGCCTTCCTCTTGACGACACCATAGATGAGATCAGAGAGGCCGCGGGCGATGTCCTGCTTGTGGTGGGGGCCGAGAAGGTGCCGCCTGATGTGTATCGCCTTGCAACATACAATGTGTCAGTGGGCTCACAACCCCATTCTGAGGTGGCTGCTGTCGCCCTGTTCCTGGACAGGTATTTCAAGGGAGAGGAGCTTAAGAGGGATTTTAATGGCAGGACCCGGGTCATCCCGTCTAAAGAGGGGAAAAAAGCTGTTATAGGATGATTTATATAGCTCAATCTGCCATTGAAGCTTTAGACATCACAGAGGAAGGGAGGCCGCATGAGCACTATAATGGTGGTTGATGATGAGGCCGACACCCGGTATGTGGTGCGGCAGCTTCTGGAGAAGGAGGGGTATACAGTGGTTGAAGCCGCTGATGGCGAAACATGCCTTCAGCTGTTGAAGGAGAAAAAGCCGGATCTCGTGCTCCTTGATATTATGATGCCCGGTTTAGATGGATGGGGTGTCCTTGGGATGATGCAGAGCGATCCTGAGCTGAGGTCCATCCCGGTGTCCATGTTCACAGTGAAGCCCCTTACCCCTGAGACGATCCGTAAAAAGGAGGTGGAAGGGCTTGTGAACTATATTGTCAAGCCATTTTCAAAGGACGGCCTTGTGAAGAGCGTGGGGCAGACCCTTGAAGCGCTCTCGCAGGCGGAGGAGGAAAAAGCTGGTCTGGAGCTTCTTGACCGGTCGGTGGCAGATGAGTATGAGGCTCTCACCCGCCAGATAATCCTCCATCAGAACTTTCTCTCCCTTTTCAAGGAGGTCCTCAGGCAGAGGAAGGAGGACGGGTCCATGGACGACATACAGAGCTTTGAAGATGTCATCAAGAGCGAGTCCATGCTCATCGAAGGTTATATGGCCCGGAAGAGGGAGATAGAAAAGCTCATAGAGGAGAGGGATGGCAAAAGACGCTGACTCTGCGCTGCTCATAGGCATACACACAAGGCCGGCCGTTTCTTCTGCAAAGAGGCTTGGGCTCTACACGCTCTCTGTTGACTATTTCGGCGACGTGGATCTGAAGGAGATGGCCGATGTGTCATTGTCTGTTCGCAGCCAGCGCCCCTTTCGATCCTCTGGCAGGGTCTCTGAGGACCACTGCGGCCACAGGCTTGCAGAGCTTGCAGAGGGCCTTGACGCTGACCTCACGATCCTCACCTCCACCGTGGATTTTAAAGGGAGGGTCATCGGGAATCCGCCTGAGAAGATGATGCGGCTCAGGGACAAGGAGTTCCAGCTGAAGAAGGTGGGAAGGCTCGGCGTCCCAGTGCCTGAGTATGAGGTTGTGAGCGGCTATGAGGATGCCTTGGAGGCAGTGAATGTCTTTGGCCCTCCCTGCGTCGTTAAGCCTGTGAGGGGTGCCGGCGGCAGAGGTGTTCACCTCGTGAAAACCCTGGAGGAGGTGCCTTTTTTTGAAGGCCCCTGTCTTGTGCAGAGATATGTTGAGGGGCTGCCTGTGAGCACCTCCACCCTCTCGTCGAAAAAGGATTCGGTCATGCTCTCCACGAGCGAGCAGATACTTGGAAGCCCCCTGGCAGGGCAGGAAGGCTTTGTTTACTGCGGGAGCATCGTTCCGTGTCCCGGTCTGGGAAGAGACCTTCAGGAGGAGCTTGAGGAGGTCTCCGCCAGGATTGTGAAGGCCTTTGGAGTTGTGGGCTGGAACGGCATGGACTTTGTCCTCGGGGAAGAGCCTGTGTTCATGGAGCTGAACCCAAGGTTTCAGGGGACCTTCGACTGTGTGGAGCGGAGCTATGGGCTGAACCTCCTTGAGGCGCATATAAAGGCCTGTGAAGGCGAGCTCATCGACCCGCCGCAACCTGCCCCCGGACATTCTATGCGTCTCACCCTCTTTGCCAGAGAGCGGTGCATTGTAAAGGAGGACCTTCGTGGGAAGACGGTGGATGTGCCTCTCCAGCACTCCATCGTTGAAGGGGGCGAGCCCCTCACAACACTTCTTGCAACAGGGAAGGACAGGGAGCAGGTCATGGCAGAATGCAAAAAGGCCGCTTTGGAGGTCTATGGCCGTGCCGTGGCCCCTATATAAAAATTGCGAACCTGGACGGGTGCTGAAAGCTTGCCTCTGTAGGTCCCGAAGGACCTGCAGGTGCGCACTTTCAATTGGCTCTCCCTCCGGAGAGGGGAACCAACTCCACAGGCAAACATGTCAGAGACCGTCCGCCTGCAGAACACCTACCCAAGTTCGCAATCAAATCTGGCGTGGCCATAGGATATAAACATTGTGATTTGCCCACTTTCCCTTCCTCTGCATCCGGTGGAGCATGTGGAAAAGCCTAATTAACCAGGCAGGGCATAAACAGGTCATATGATCTGTTTCACAGAGAAGGCGCTGAGAGATATCAAAAACCACGGGTATAGAGAGGCTCCAAAAGAGGCATGCGGGATCCTTGCAGGGGCACCTGGCACGAAGGCGGTGAGCAGGATCTTCCCCTGCGCCAACGTGGATGACAATCCCCTATCTGCATACACAATTGAGCCGGAAGAGCTCCTCAGGAGGATAACAGAGATCGAGGATTCCCATGAGCTGGAGCTTATTGGATTCTACCACAGCCATCCATTCAGCGCGCCCATGCCTTCAACGGTTGATGTGGAGCGCGCCACCTGGGATGGATTCTGCTACGCAATATACTCCCTAACTGAGGATGAAGTGCGGTGCTGGAGGTGGAATGAGGCCGAAGGCCGTTTCACAGAGGAGGATGTCAGGATAATGTAGGCATCATCAGTGGCATAGGGAAACTATCTCGCATTGATCTTTAGCCGGTCCATGGTTCTGGCTTACGGACAGGAAGATTCGGTGGATTGCGCATCATGTCGGCAGGTACACAGTGGCCTGCTATAAC